>JAGPDF010000046.1 GCA_018057705.1 Thermoanaerobaculia bacterium
GCCGCCGCCGCGATGCGCGGCAGGAACTGGTTGTGCACGGAGAGCACGCGGCCGTCGTCCTTGATGTTGATCTGCAGCTGGGCGTTGTAGACCGGAAGCCCGGCGTGCCTCTGGCGGAGATAGATGTGGGTGAGGCCGGTGGCGCGCGACGGCACCACGTTCGTCACCTCATAGTCGTCGAGGTCGGCGGCGTCGAGGCCGAGGAGGTCGACCTCTTGGCGGACGAAATCGACCGCCAGCGACTCGATGTCACCGCCCTGGCGGGTGCCGGTGAGGTAACCGCCGGAGCGGCCCACCGAACGCGTCGCGCCCGTGCGAGCATCGCGATCGATGCGCAGGCCGGGGGTGGTGGCTCGCCAGCGTTCGATCGCGGCGTTCTGCGCCGGATCGGCCGCCAGAGCCTCGCCCGCGGGCAGGGTCTGGCGCAGGTCGTAGTGGCGTCCGGCAACGGCGCCGTCGGGCTTGGACTCGGCGCCCTGAACGGGGGTCGCGAGGCCGGCGGCGAGCAGAGCCAAGGCGAGAGGCGGGGCGGCGATCAGTCTTGCGAACAGCCTGTTCATGAATCCTCCGAGCCGGGGTCTCGCAGCTCGCGCGAAGTGCGCAGCGACGACACCTGTTTGTAGAGAAGGGGGGATGCTACCCAAAAAGGCTGGAAAATCACGCCGCAGTGCGGCAATCACCGGACGGGCCGGGCGACCCGGGAAAGCCGCGGCGGCGCAGGGCGAGCGCACTCCGGCCGGCCGGCTGGGCCGTGGGCGCCGAACTCAGCGGCAGAGGCGGGCGAGAGCCGGGGGCTGGTGGACCTGGATGTGGTGGGCGCTGTCGACCGAGAGGTAGCCCTTCTGGCGGAACTCGACCATCACCTGGTTGACGCGCTCGCGCGAGGCGCCCACGAGCTCGGCGAGGTCGGTCTGGGTGAGGCGGAGGTTGATCCTCACGCCGCCGCCGTTCGTGTCTTCGGGCGTGCCGTAGCGCTCGGTGAAGGCGAGGAGCTGGCGCGCCAGGCGCCCGGCGACGTCGAGCGAGGAGAGCGACTGGATCTGCTCGTTGGCCATCCGGAGGCGTCCGGCTAAGAGCCGGACGAGGTTCTGGGTGAACTCCGAGACGTTCTTGAGGCAGTCCTGGAAGGTGGCGCGGTCCATCCAGAGGAAGGTGCACTTCTCCATCGTCATGACGTTGGCGGAGCGCCCGGCGGAGTCGACGAGACTCATCTCGCCGACCGTGTCGCCGGCGCCGAGGAAGGCGAGAATGACCTCGCGGCCGTCCATCTGCTCGATGAGGATCTTGACCGTTCCTTCGAGCAGCACGTAGACGACCTCGCCCGGCTGCTCGGCGGTGATCATGTTCGTCCCTGCCGGCACGCTCTTCTTGTGCATGACGTCGTTCAGCCGCTTCAGACGATCGGCGGGGATGCCGCGAAAGAGCGGAATCTCGGCCAGCTGGTTCGGGTCGGTGAGGGCGGGCAATGGACCTCCGTTCGGATCGAGCGCTGATTGTAACCGCTCGCCCGGTTTCCCGAAACGCGGGCGATTCCCGGGCTGCGGGACAAGGTGGCCGGGTAAACCCGGCCGCAACGGTCTACGTAAAGCGGACGATGAAGCGTCTACGCCTCCTCCTCCGCCCTCTGCTCGTCGCCATCCTCGCCCTGGCCGCTCTCGCGCTCGGGCGTTCCTTCTGGCCGGTGCCGGCGGCGACTCGCGCCGCCTGGGTCGCCGACCTCGACCTTCTCGAGGCGCACACCGCCGCGGCCTACGCCAACCTCGCCGATCGCCTGCGCAGCCGCGAGCTCGCGCCGCGCGAGCTCGACCAGGAGGCCCGCACGGCGCTCGCGCGCGCCCGCACCGCGAGCGAGGCGCGCGCCGCCCTCACCGCCTTCGTCGAGGCCTTCGACGACCATCACTTCCGCGCCGAGGCGCCGTACAGCGCGCCGCGGCGCTGGCTGCGGCGGATGCTCGGCAAGGACCGGGCCCAGGAGTCGGGCGCGATTCCCTGGACGGCGTCCGGTGCCGAAGCCTGCGCGCGCTTCGGGGCGCGCGACCGCAGGGAGGGCAGAATCGATTGGGGTGCGCTGCCCGGCTACGACGCTCTCGCCGCCGACCCGGTCTCTCACCCGTTCCCGGCCGGCATCCTGAGACGAGCGGGCGCGGCGCCGCTCGGGATCCTGCGCATCGGCCTCTTCAGCCAGCAGGGCTTCCCCCAGCTCTGCGCCGCCGAGTGGGAGCGCGTGAAGGCGGCGCGCGCCGGCGCGGTGCCGCCCGAAGTGCCGCCCGCAGAGGGCGCAGAGGTGTCAGCCGCTTGCGACGACACCTGCCAGGAGGCTTTCTGGGCGGGCCTCGAGGAGCGCCTCCTCGACCGCTTCGCCGCCGAGCTCGCCGAGCTTGCGGAAGGCGGCGCCACCGCCCTGCTGGTCGATCTGAGTGACAACGGCGGCGGCTCCGGCATCGTCGGGCGGATGGTGCGCATGGTGACCTCCCGGCCGCTGCCCGAGCGCGCCGGGGGCTTCATCCGTCATCCGCACTCGGTGGCGCGGTTCACGGCGATGGCCGCCGACTACGCCGCCGAAGTCTCCCGTCCGGAGCTCCCGGCGCGCCAGCGCGAGCTCTACGCCAGAGTGCAGGCGCAGCTCGAGGCGGCGGCCCGCGAGGCCGCGGCGCCGTGCGACCTCGCAGCGATGTGGCAGCTCGCGAGCGCCGCGGAGCTGCCGTGCGCGAACGTCGGGCGCGTCGGGCCAGGGCTCGACCCTGCCGAGCAGGCCGAGTTGGCGGAGCTCGAAGCGCTCGAGACGGGCGGCAGCAGGAGGGAGCGCCCGGCCGCGTGGACCGGCGAGCTCTTCGTCGTCACCAACCGGCGCACCGCCTCGGCGTCGGAGGACTTCGTCGCCAGCCTCCAGGATGCCGGAGCCGCGCGGATCGTCGGCGAAACGACGATGGGCATCGGCTGCGGCTATACCAACGGTGGCGTGACGCTCACACTCCCGGCCACCGACCTCACCGTGCGCGCTCCCGACTGCATCCGCTACCGCAGGGACGGCCGGAACGAGGCCGAAGGGGTGCTGCCGGATCTGCCGGTCGAGTGGAACGACGACGACAGCGGCCAGGCGCGCGCCGAGAAGCTCGTCGTGGCGCTCCGGGAGCGCTGAGCCGCTCCTGAACTTCGCCAGACCGCCTTCGAAAGCGTCGTCGTTCGCGGTCCTTCAATCCGGCGACTTCGGCTGTGGACGAAAGCCCGGGTTCGACGGTTCGAGCGCGCCGCAGCGAATCGCCCCTGGCGCCTCCGGCGCGGTGATCGGAGCGAGCGGAGCGAGCGGCCCGAACGGCACCGGCGGCGGAACCTCCGCGCTCCAGGCGCAGTTCTGGCCGGGCTCGACGATCTCGAAACCGTCGCCGAACACGAGGTCGCTCGCGCCGTAGACGGTGCGGATGCGGGCGTAGCTGTTCTCCGAGGAACCGCCGCAGAGGCACGGCTCCTGGGAGAACTCACCGCACGGAACGTCGCGCGCCGGCAGGAGCTTCGGGCCGCAGCCGGGCATGTAGGTCATCGCATCCGGAACATAGAAGTGATGATCGAGGCCGTGCTGATGGGCCACCTCGTGCACAACGGTCCAGCAGAGCTCGTCGAGCACCTCCTGCGACGGCACGGTGCCGAGAACTCCGGCGAAGGTGAACGAGATCGAGTTGGGGATGAAGCCGCAGCTGAAGGGCGAAACCCCGAGCGTCCCGCTATCCTGTCCGATGTTCTGCGGAAACCCCGCGACCACATGCTCGAGGTGCGCCACCGCGCCGGGATCGACATCGGTGACCTCGACGGCGAACGGCCGAAAAGACCGCTGCACGCAGGCGACGAGGTCGCCCCAGAGATCACTCGGCAGCGCGAACTCGGGCAGGCTTGCGGTGCTCGGGCCGAGGATCGACGAGCGGTTGGCGCGCGAGTCCTCGAAGAGGCTCCGGAAGTAGATGCAGCCTCCGGGTTTGCAGTCTTCGAGGAAGATGAGCGGCAGCGGCGGCGTTGCGAGGGGCTCGAGGGAGAAATCGATGCCGCTGGTCGTGGCGTCCTCGACCACGACGATCGGCGTGCCGGTCGTCGGATCGCAGGCGTTGCACGGCAGGTCGTCGAAGAGCTCGTTCGCGTAGCCGAAGGCACCGCTCGCAACGGCATAGTAGGTGCCGGCCGCGAGATTCAAGGCGCCCGTCGTCAGGTAGGCCCCCGAAGCGTCGCTCCCGACCGTGCCCTCCAGCGCGCCGGAGGCGTCGTAGATCGCGATCTGGACGCCGGCCAGGGGCCCGCTCTGGGCCACGACCTGGCCCGCGATGCCGGTGAAGCCCTGGGTGACGCCGTCCAGAGTGAAAGTCAAACAGGTGGGTGAATCGATGGTGACCGGCACCGGCGTGCCGCCGTCGGCGACGCAGCTGCCCGGTTCACAAGGCTGCTCTTCCCAGACCTCGCCGAGCAGCCCGGCGCCGCCCGAAGGCTGCGCAACGACCCGGTAAGAGACGCCGGCCGGCATGCCGGAGATCCTGAAGCCTCCGCTCGTGTCGGAGTTCACGAGGGTCTCGAAACCACCGTCGAGCCGCGCGACCGCCACCAACGCGCCGTTGACCGGAGCGTTGGTAGCGGCAACGACCACGACCCCCGAGAGCACCCCGCCGGGATCGAGCTCGAAGTCGATGTCGGCCGTCTCGCCCGCGCCGACGACGTCGACCACCGTGTTGGGGCTCGACGGCAAACAGTTGAACGGGTCGTAGCAGGTCCCGGCGTCGTCGTAGATCTCGCCCACATGCACGCCATCGACCGCCGCCACCAGATACGAGCCCGGCGCCAGCCCGCCGATGCGGTAAGTGCCGTCGCTCGCCGTGGTCGCTCCGCCGGGGAAGGGCCCGCCGCCGCGCGCCACGACCGACACGTTGCCGAGCGGCAGACCGGAACCGGTCTCGACGATCGTCCCGGAGATGGCGCCGAGCCGCGCGAGGGCGAAATCAATTCCGGTCACCGGAGCTGCGCCGACGACGATCGGCGTGCCGCTGGTCACGGTGCAGAACGGCTCGCACGGCAGATCGTCCCAGAGCTCGTCCTGGTGCTCGCTGCCGGTGCGCGCAAAGTAGGTTCCCGGAGGGAGTCCTTCGACGGTGATCCAGTCGCCGTTCGCGTCGGTCAGCGCCTGCGCCGTCCGAAAACCGGGCGACTCGCGCAACGAGACGTTGACACCCGCGAGCGGCGCCAGGGACAGATCGGTCACGGTGCCGGAGACGCTGCCGCCTGCGGCCAGTGCGACGTCGATCCCGGAGGTCGTCGCGCCGGCGGTGACCGCGATCGGGCTGCCGATGGGGAGGACGTCGCAGTTCATCGGGCAGGGCGCGTCCGGAAAGACCTCCGCCACGAGTCCGGGCGCGTACGCGCGGACCTTGTAGTTCCTGGTCTCGAGCCCTTCGAAGAACCAGGCGCCGTCGGCCCCCGCCACGACCGGCGGAAGCCCGAATGTGCCGACAAGTCCGAGAGCGTAGCCCTCGACCAGGGCGCCGGGTACCGGTGTCGTGCCGTCGGCGAGCAAAACGACGCCTTCGATGCGGCCGCCCGCGACGAGCGTGAAGTCGATCGCCTCGACCGAGCTGTTCGGCGCGACCGGGACGGTCGAGCCGGCCTCCTGGGGATCGCAGGCCTGATCGCACGCGACGCCCGGCCAGACCTCGTCGACGAGCAGGTCGGTCGCCTGGGTGCGCACGAAGTAGTCACCGGCGGCGATGGCGGCAAACTGGTAGTGCCCGGTCGGTCCGGTGGTCGTCGTCGCGATCGTCTGAAGGAAGCCGTCGACGATCCGCTCCAGAACGAGCTCGCCACCGACGATTGGTGCGTCGCTCGCGGCCGCGGTGACGCGGCCGGAGATCGCGCCGCCACCGGGGAGCGGGCAGTCGCTGGCGCCGAGCTCGCGGGCGCCGCCGATCGGAAGGAGGAGCAGAAGCACGAAGAGCTTGCGGCGCCGAGCCGGCGAATTCATTTCGTGACCTCCGGAAGGCGAGATGGCGGCGAGTTTACACCCGCCCGTCCGGACCCGGCGGATTGCGGCGCTCCTGCCAGAACAGGCCTCACCAGAACTTCGTCGAGCCCCACTCGAAGCCGTCGGCGAAGACCAGGCTGTTCTCGAGCCGGACGAGGTAGGCCTGCGAACCGGAGCTTGCCTGGTCGGCCTCGACCAGGATCATCGGCTGGCCTCCGGGAGTCTCGATGTCGACCGGACTCTCGCCGTTGGCGCCGCCGCCGTCGATGTCGAAGAAGCGCGAGCCCCCCTGCCCGAAGGTGTCGTCGGAGTCGAGGCCAACGCCGAACTCGACCAGCAGGCGTCCGAGACCGGCACCGTCTCCAACGGCGCTGTCCCAGCCGTAGAGGAGCCTGCCGAGTCCGTCGAAGGCGAGGGCCCCGACGTCGGCGGACGAGACGGTCGTCTGGGCCGAGAGCGCGAACGTCGGGTCGAAGACCCGCACGAACGAGCTGTCGCCGTCGAGCCGCAGGGCCGCGACACCGACACGGCCGTCACTGCCGATGGCGAGCGCGCCGGAAACGGAGTCCAGCGCGTCGCCGGTGTCGATCAGCATGAGCCCGCCGCCCGGGAACGTCGGGTCGAGGTCGCCATCCGAAGCGAAGCGCGCCAGAACGGTGTCGAGGTCGCCGCTCGCGTCGGGATCATAGAAGGAGAGATGAACGTAGGCCCGATTCTGCGAGTCGACGACGAGGTCGGCTCCCCCGCCGGTGAGAGCGAACTCGGGAGCCGGCACATAGGCGAGTCCGTCGATCCCGAAGTTCGCGTCGAGCGCGCCAGCGCCGGTCAGGCCGATGAGAAAGTAATCTGCGGTGACCACGCCGGTCACGCGCTCGAGCAGGGCGATGTATTTCGTCGTCGCATCACGCGACTCCTCGATGTCGAGCAGGCGGCAGTCCTCGGTGTCGCAGTACGGCGCGTCGTCGAAGTAGGCCCAGCCGGCACCGGAGAAGGTGTCGTCGAGGTTGCAGCTGTCGCCGCCGTCGAACGTTTCGAACCGGGCGACGAACGCGCGCGCGACCGTCTCGGTGCCGAAGACCGTCATCGTCCCGGCGTAAAGGAGGCGGTCGGCGGAGTCGAAGAGAACCTCCCGGATGTCGAAGTTGTCGAGCAGGGCGAGCCCCCAGCTGCAGCCCTCCCACGAGCCACCGCCAGAGTTGCCGTCCCGCCACCACTCGAACTCGGAGTCGTCGGGCAGCGTCGTGTTGCCGGTGAAGTAGAGCCGCTGGTCCGGGGCCACGCCGGAGGCGCGCGGGACGGAGCTCCCGAAGCTGGCCGAGATACCGTCGCCCCCCCAGCTCGGGTCGAGATCGCCGTCGCCGGCCGGAAGCGGATGCCAGGGTCCCAGCAGGGCGACGAGCAGGATCGCGAGGATCGGCGGAACTGGGGTCCGGAAAAGTCGGTTGTGGCGCATAGGTCTCCCTCAACCTTCAAACGTCGATCGTCATCCGGAAGGGACAGTTCGATCCCGACCGTGGGGCGCCGCCGACAGGCGCTTCGCCTCTAGGGCTTCGCCTGGCTCACTCGCACCCGGACATCCACCGCTTTCGACGCGCCGGGCTCGCCGGGCTGCGCCGCCGGTGCAGCCGGTGCCGCGAGAAAGGGATTGATGTCGAGCTCGACGATCTCGGGGAAGTTCTGGACCAGCCAGGCGAGCTTCAGCAGCACCGTCTCGAGGAGCGCGATGTCCGAGGGGGCGTCGCCGCGCACCCCTTCGAGGAGCTTCACGCCGCGGATGCGGCCGACCATCTCTCGCGCCTCCGAGGGGGCGAGTGGGGTGACGCCGAAGACGACGTCGCGGAAGACCTCGACGTACTTGCCGCCGAGGCCGAACATCAGCACGGGGCCGAAACGGGGGTCGGTGGAGATGCCGAAGATCGTCTCGTGCCCGCTCCGGGCCATCTCCTGCACGAAGAATCCGGTGAGGGCGAGGCCCGCGGCGGCGAAGCGATGCGCGAGCGCGTCGCAGGCCCGGGCGAGCTCGGCCTCGCTCGCGAGGTCGAGCTCGATCGCCTTCGCCTCGCTCTTGTGGACGAGGCCGGGCGAGATCGCCTTCACCACCACCGGGTAGCCGATCCGCCGCGCGGCGGCGAGCGCTTCGGTGCGGTCGGCCGCGACCTCCCACCTGGCGACCGGGATGCCCAGAGCCTCGAGCAGGCGAAAGGCGTCGTCGGTGGCGAGGTAGCCGTCGTCGCCGGGCCGTGCGAGCGCCCCGGCGATCCTCTTCCTGTCGAAGTCGAAATCGGGCAGCGCCTCGTGCTCCGGCCGCCGGCGCCATTCGCCGTAGCGCACGAGCTGCGCCAGTGCGAGGGCCGCGGACTCGGGGAAGCGATAGACCGGCGGCAGGTGGTGGGCGCTCTTCAGCCCTTCGTAGAACGACTCGACCGCCATCATCACCGCCAGCACCGGCTTGCCGCAGACCGCCGGCGCGAGCTCCCCGCCCGGTCCTGCGTTTGTCTCCGATGCCGCCGCCCTTGCCGCCCGCCCGACCGCTTCGAGCACATCGCGCGGGTCGCCCAGGAGCGGCGTCACGTTGACGACGATCGCCGCGTCGACTCCCGGGTCGGCGAGCACCGCAGCGACGGTGCGCTCGTACTGCGCGGCGGTGGCCGAGGCGATCATGTCGACGGGATTGCCGAGCGAGGCGGCCGACGGCAGGAAGCTCGCGAGGTGGGCGCGCGTCGCGGGGGAGAGCTCGGCCATCTCGAGCTCGAGGTTGACGCAGGCGTCGGTCGCCATGATCCCCGGCCCGCCCGCGTTGGTGACGATCGCCACCCGCGGGCCAGCGGGCAGCGGGCATCGGTCGAGGGCGCGCGCGACGTCGAAGAGCTCGCCGATGGTGTCGGCCCGCAGCACCCCGCACTGGTCGAGGAAGGCCGAGACGGTGACATCGGTGCCGGCCATCGCGCCGGTATGGCTCGAGGCGGCGCGCGCTCCCTCGGCGGTGCGCCCGGACTTGACGATCAGGATCGGCTTCTTCCGCGTCACCCGCTTCGCGATCTCGGTGAAGCGGCGCGGGTTGCCGAACGACTCGAGGTACATGCACATGACCTTCGTCGCCGGGTCGTTCTCCCAGTACTCGACGAGGTCGTTGCCGGAGACGTCGGCCTTGTTGCCCATCGAGACGAACTGGGTCAATCCGATACCCAGTTGCGCGGCGACGTTGAGGATGGCGACGCCCAGCGCCCCCGACTGGCTGACGAAGCCGACCGAACCGGCGACCGCCGGCGTGGGCGAGAAGGTCGCATTCAGCGACACCGCGGCATCCGTGTTGATCACCCCCATGCAGTTGGGCCCGACCATGCGCGCGCCGGCGGCGCGGATGGTGGCGCGCAGCTTCGCCTCGAGCGCCCGGCCCTCTTCTCCGGTCTCGCCATAGCCGGCCGTGATCACCACGAAGGCGCGCACGCCGAGGGCGATCGCCTCTTCGACGACCCCCTGCACGAGCGCCCGCGGCACGGTGATGACGGCGAGGTCGATGGCGTCCGGAATGGCGGCGAGGGTCGGATAGCACTTGAGCGAATGGATCGCCGCCGCCTTGGGATTCACCGGGTAGATCGCGCCGGTGAACTGCGCCTCGATCATGTTGTGGACGATCGACCAGCCGATCGAGTCGCGGGAGCGCGACGCGCCGACGACGGCGACGGTCCTGGGAGAGAAAACGGTATCGAGAGCGTGCATGGGATCTCCGGAAGGTGAAGCTCAGCTGCGCGGGGCGAGGATCTGGATCTGCTCCGGCGCGAGCACGATGTTGAGTGGCGCCGCGGCGACGAAGGCGTCGCCGTCGGCCTGGAGCTGCAACGAAGCCGGCGCGACAATGCGCAGGCTCGTGAAGGAGCGCACCTCGACATCGCTGCGCTCGAGGTGGCGGCCGCGCGCGAGGGCGAGAACGAAGGCGACGGCATCACGTCGCCGGCGCCCGTGAAACAGCAGGAGCTCGAGCTTGCGGTCATAGCCGGAAGCGCCGGGGACGATGGTGAACTGTCCCGCGTACTGCGGCAGATTGGCGACGACGAAGCCGGTCGCCTCGACGACACCCAAAGCGTCACCATCGATCTCGAGCGCGAAACGAGGAAACCGATAGCGGAGCCACTCACGGATGCCGGCGATCGCCACCGCCCCTTTACCGAGCAGTTTCTTGGTGCCGAGATCCACGTGCGCCATGACCTCGGCGTCGAGCCCGCCGGAAAGCTGCATCAGGAAGGGCTCGCCGTTCGACTGCCCGAGATCCAGCAGGGTGGGCTCGGCGGTGAGCAGGGCGCGCGCCGCGGCGACCGGGTCTGCCGGCAGGCCGAGCGCACCGGCGACGACGTTGGTCGTGCCGCCGGGCAACGCGCCCACCGCCACATCGCTGCCGGCGAGGACGCTCGCCGCGACGCGCAGGGTCCCGTCGCCGCCGAGGACGAAGAAGACGTCGACCCGCTCGGCGAGGGCCCGGCGAGCGACCTCGCGGCAGTGGTCGGGCCCCGAGGTCGGCTCGAGCTCGAGGTCGAAGCCGCTTTCGAGGGTCCGGCGGATCTCGGGCAGCGCCCGCCGTGCCCGCCGCTGCCCGGCGCGGGGGTTCCAGATGAGAACGGCGCGGCGCACTCCGGGATTCTACGGTGCGGGCACGCGGCCCTCCCCGCCCACGCAGGCGGCTACTGCGGGAAGGAGGAGAGGTCGCCGAAGCTCATGAATCGGCCGAGGGGGCTGGAGTAGATCTGTCGCACGCCAGTCAGGGTGTCGCTCACGGTCAACTCCAGCTCCAGGTTCCCCAGCGCTCCGGCGAAAACCCAGAAGTGGCCGTTGCTCCCGGCACCGTCGAGGATCTTCACCACCAGCTCGGGATTGTCCGCTGCGAAGAACCGGAACGAGCCGGTGTCGGCAGAGAGCTCACGCGCATAGCCCGTGCCCGCGCGGCCCGCAAAGTCGCGCCAATCGACCTCGACAGCGAAGCGTCCGTCGGCGAGACAGAGGCGCGTCGAAGAAGGGGCGCAGGTGCCCGGCGCGGCCGGCGCGTCGGCGGAGAAACGGCGGAGCGACCGCAGCCACGACGCGGTCGTGGACTCCAGTCCGGCCGCCTCGGCGGAAGGGAGCGAGCGGACGTCGCCCAGACTCGTGAAACGTCCGAGCGGATTGGCGTAGTCGGCGTGCGCGCCGGTCGCGACGTCGAAGAGCGTCAGCGACGTCTCGAGATTCGACAGGGCGGCGAGGTAGGTCCAGAAAAAGCCGTTGACCGGGCCGCCATCGAAGACCTTGCCGACGAGCTCGAGGTTCTCCGGCGCGAAGAACCAGAAGGCCGCCGCACCCGGAATCGCGTCGCTCGCCTGGCCCACGCCCTGGCGATCGGCGAAATCGCGCCAGCCGGCGAGCCAGCGGAACCGCCCGTCGCCCGTGCAGGCGAGGTCGGTCGCGGCCGGGCACGGAAATGCCGTCGGCGCGTCTGCCGCCCAGAGCTCGACGCCGCTCAGGCTGTCGTCGGCAGAGAAGAAGAGCCGATCGCCGAGAACCGCGAAGCCGCCCGGCCCGGAGCCGAGCGCGCCTGGGCGCAGGTCTGCCGCCCGCGACGTCGAGCCGCGAGTACCGAAGGTCTGCCAGAGCTCGGCGCCCGCCTCGTCGTCGGTCGCGGAGAACAGAATCCGATCGCGAAAGAAGGTGAAATCGATCGCACCCTGGCCGGTCACTCCGTCCGCCGGTGGGTAGAGCGCGAACGTTCCCGCCTGCGTTCCATCGCTGCGCCAGAGCTCGGCGGGGAGTTCGGCGCGCCCGGCGATGAAGTAGAGGCCGAGCGGCGTCGCGCGCGCCGACAGGGAATAGCCGGATCGGCCTGCCGGCAGGCGTGCTGCGATCTCGGTCCCCGCAGGAGTGCCGTCCGTGCTCCAGAGCTCGGTCTGGCCGGCGGCGCCGGAGGCGAGGAGAAAGAACAGGCGATCCCGATAGGCCGCGAAGGCGAGAGCATCGACATAGCCCGCGGTGGAGGGCCACGCAGCGATGCTCCCGGTTCCGCCGGCGGTGCCGTTGGTCGCCCAGAGCTCGACGGTCTCCGCCGTGGAGAGGAAGAACAGGTTTCGTGTGCCGATCTGCGCCCGCGACCGGAAGTTGCTGGTCGATTCGGGCGGCAGCGCCGCGAGTCGTGACAGGCCCTCGCCGGCGCGAGAGATGCGCCAGAGCTCGGAGAGACTCTCCTCGGTGGAGACGAAATAGAGCCAGCGCTCGTCGGCGAGGGAGAGCTCTGCAGAGGCGAGCTCCACCGGCAGGGTGAAGAGCGGCTGAGTTGCAGCCGTTCGCTCGTCGAACGCCCAAAGCTCCTCAGTCGCCGTCCAGAAGAGCTCGGGGCCCTGCGCGAGATAGGAGCCCGAGAGGCCGCGGGCGAGTGGTCGGATGCTCTCGGAATCGGCGAGGCAGAGGTCGAAGCCATCGCTGAAGATGTAGCTTCGAGTCCAGTAGATCGACCTCTCTCCGAGACGCGGAAAGTCGAGGTAGGGCGAGGAGTACCCGAGATAGCAGCCACCCGCTTCCTCGCCCTGCGGCACCAGTCGGGTGCCCTCCGGCGTACCATCGGACCAGAAGAGCTCGGCGATACCGCTGGCAGGCTCTGTCGCGGCGATGAACATCCCGTCCGCAACCACCGCCGCGACGCTCGCCTGCGAGCTCCAGGGCTCGTGACCGAGATCGGCGACCACCGCAGAGTGCGAACCGTCGAGCGCCGCCGAGCAGAGCTCCACGCCCGACATTCCGACCGACGCGGCGAAATAGAGCCGGTCGGGCAGCTGAAGCAGGGGAATGTCCTCGGGGTAAGAGGTGAGCCCGTATGGGAGCGGGAGATCCGTCAGGCGAACGACCCGGGAGGGAGGCGAAAACGAGTAGAGCTGCAGATCGTGCGCCTCGGACCAGGCAGAGAACAGGAAAAGTCCCTCGAGATCGCGAATCCGGCCAGGAACGGAGCTGCAGGTGCCGGGACAGAGATCGAAGACCGTCCGCTCGCCGGTCAGCGCGTCGCGCGCCGCGAGCTCCCTGCCGAGAAGCTCGTTTCTCACCGGATAGACGACCGTGCTGCCGACCGCGCGCACAAAAGGTTGGTTGGAGTCCCAGCACTCGTGGGAGCAGGCGATCTCGACGGCTTCGGGTGGACCCGTTCCGCTCATTCGGAGCTTCTTCACCACCCAGCTGTCGCCCTGGTACTCGCCATAGAAGAGCTCGTCGCCGACCGCTGCGCTCAGATGGGAATCGAGCAGCGGGATACCGCCGGCCGAGCGCAGGACGGTTCCGCTTGCCGTCCCGTCCGTCGACCAGAGCTGCGTGCTGACACCCTCTTCCACCACCGAGAAGACTGCGGGGGCGCCGACCTGGACGGCCCCCTGATCCGTGAGGCGCAGGTCGTCCTCGTTCTGGAAGAGGAGTTCAGGCCGGCCTGCGCTGTCGACGCTCCAGAGCTCGTACTGGAACGGGTCACCCGGTCTGTTCCCGAGGACATAGACAGGGACTCCCGGACTGACTCGGCGGATGTCGAGTGGAAAGCTCTCGAGCTTCCGGGTTCCGCCGCGGGTCCCGTCGGTGCGCCAGACTTCCGTCAGGCCGCCCGCAAGACCCCCGACAATGAGGAGACGGTCCGACCCGACTCCACGCAGCGATATGCCAGCGAATCCGCCCACGGCAAAGCTCGTCAGCGAGAAGGTCCCGCCAACCGTCCCATCCGATCGCCAGAGTTCCGTCGAGTCCGGACCTTTGTCCATCAGGAAGAGGACCGCACCGTCGTCGAGGGGGAGCGCCGGAGGGTCGCCGGGAAAGCGCCAGAATTCGGTCGGTTGGTTGCCTTCGGGGATGTCGAAGAGGTGCTGCGTCGTAGCGAGCGAGCCGGCGGTGACCCAGACGGCGCGCGGCGCGGGGGATGTGCCCGGGAGAGCGAACTGATCGCCGGTGGCGAAGAGCAGGAACTCCCCGGATGCGGCGAAGCCGTAAGGGTCGCCGTCGCACTCTCCCGGACAGAGGTCGGCCAGGAGCTGGGGTACCTCGCTTCCCGTCGGAATCACCCAGGCCTCGCGCCCGAGCTCCCAGGTCCGGGCCGAAAACCAGGTTCCCTCCGGCAGCTGCACCAGGTTGCGCGGATCGCTGTCGGCCTGGCCGTTCTCGCCGGGGGCGAAGTCCCGAAAGAGATGCGGCTGCAGGTCGTCCGCGCGGAGCGCTGGCGAACTGGAAGTGAACGAGATGACGATGCAGAACGCGAGAACGGGGCCGAGCTTCGTGGCTGTCCGCGCGCGCATGGCTACTCGGGATCGAACAGGGTACCGGAAGGGGTGTATGGCGCCGCCGGCGGAGGGTAACCCAGATGCTGGTAGGCGCGCTGGGTGGCGACGCGGCCGCGGGGAGTGCGCTGCAGGAAGCCCTCCTGCAGCAGGTACGGCTCGTAGAGGTCCTCGATCGTGCCGCGGTCTTCGCCCACGGCGGCGGCGATCGCCTGGATCCCCGCCGGGCCACCGCCGTAGACCTCGATCAGCACCGAGAGGATCCGGCGGTCGAGCTCGTCGAAGCCGAAGTCGTCGACTTCGAGGAGGGCGAGTGCCTTCTTCGCCATCGCGAGATCGATCCCCGGTTTGTGGGCGTCCACCTGCGCGAAGTCGCGCACCCTCCGCAGCAGCCGGTTGGCGATGCGCGGCGTGCCGCGGCTCCGGCGCGCGAGCTCGTCGAGGCCGGCGGCGTCGGAGGCGATCCCGAGGAGCTCGGCGGAGCGTTTGGCGATCCGCGCCAGCTGCTCTGGAGGATAGAAATCCAACCGGTGGACGATGCCGAAACGGGCGCGTAGCGGCGACGAGATGAGCCCCGCCCGCGTCGTCGCGCCGACCAGCGTGAAGCGCGGCAGATCGATCTGGACGATCCTCGCTGCCGGACCCTGGCCGATGACGAGGTCGAGCTTGAAGTCCTCGAGGGCCGGGTAGAGGATCTCTTCGACCGCCGGCCCGAGGCGGTGGATCTCGTCGACGAAGAGCACGTCCCCAGGCTGCAGATTGGTGAGAATCGCCGCGAGGTCTCCCGCCCGCTCGAGCACCGGCCCGGCGGTCGTCCGCAGCGGCGCATCCATCTCCTTGGCCAGGATATGCGCCAGCGTCGTCTTGCCGAGTCCGGGAGGCCCGAAGAGCAGCACGTGGTCCAGAGGCTCGCCACGCTCCCGCGCCGCCCGGATGAAGACCTTCAAGTTCTCGACGATCCGGTCCTGCCCGACATACTCCGTCAACTGCCGCGGCCGGAGCGTCTGCTCCACCGAAGCCTCGCTTCCCAGGAAGCTACCCTCGAGCTCCCCGGACAGTATGCGATCGGACGGTGACGGCGGCATGGGGGCATTCTAGACCCGCCGAGCGCGCAGCGGGCGGGGGTCGGCGCCTTGGTATTGTGGTCACATGTCTCCGACGGTGAAGAGGGTCGGGCCCTATCGATTCTTCTTCTATGGCAACGAGGGCTTCGAACCGCCTCATATCCATGTCCGTCGGGAGAGGATGCTGGCGAAGTTCTGGCTCGGGCGGATCGAGCTCGCGAGTTCGACGGGCTTTCGCCCCCATGAGCTGTTCGAGATTCAACGGCTCGTCGAGGGCAACGCGACAGAATTCGAGGGGGCGTGGCATGAGTTCTTCGGCACCTGAATTGCGGCCACTGGCGCGAAATGTGTCGGTGACTGAAGACGAGCTCACCGTGGAGCTGGCCGATGGGCGCCGGATTTCGGCGCCGTTGGTCTGGTTCCCGCGCCTGCTCGCCGCCGACGCGGCCGAGCGGCAGAACTGGGAGCTGCTGGGCGACGGAGAGGGCATCCACTGGCCGGCCGTGGATGAGGATCTGAGCGTCGCTGGCCTTCTGGCCGGCGCGCGCAGCCAATCGCGCCCGTTGCGAAGAGCGGGCTGACGATCTGGCCGCCTTGTGGCCCCCCGCGACTTCATTCGCAAGTGGAAGGCTGCGACGCTCAAGGAACGCTCGGCGGCGCAGGAGCATCTTCTCGACCTCTGCGAGCTGGTGATGCACGAGAAGCCGGCGGCGCGTCTTGAGCACGCCTAGAAACCAGGCTCCCGAGACTTCCCGCCATGGGACTTGAGGCTGTCGAGATCATCATGGGGGCCGAGGAGGCTTTCGGGGTCTCGATTCCCGACGAGGTGGCCGGGAAGATGCGGACGCCGGCGGATCTCCTCGCGTTCCTCGCTGCCGCGGTCCCGGTGGCTTCGACGCCGGAGTGTCTCACCCAGCAGCTCTTCTATCGGCTGCGCAGGGGGTTGCGATTGCAGCTCCCGTTCTCGGAAGGGAAGTTCGAGCCCGACACGTTGCTCTCGACGGTGCTTCACCAGGACCAGTGGCCCAGGGTCTGGCGGGAGGTTCGCTCGAGCGTCGGCGACTCGACATGGCCGGCTTCCGTCCCCTGGCCCGGTTTTCTGCGCGACGGACCCAGGACGATCCGGCAGCTGATCTGGCATCTCGTGGCCGCGCTGCCGAAGCCGGAAGCGGGGGCGGCGTGGCCGCGGGAGCGCCTCGAAGCGGAGGTTCGGCGGATCATCGCCGGCGCTCTCGGAAAGAAGGACTTTCCGCTCTCCGCCCGATTCAGGGAAGATCTGGGAGTTCACTGAGTTTCCACATGCACACGAATCTCGAAGCGTTGGGTTGGGATAGCTGGTTCGAGGCGCGGGCCGGGCTGCTCGGCGACCGGGCGGCCGGCGTGGCGCGCCCGGCGCGAGTGGCCGCTGTCGATCGGGACCAGTTGCTGTTGCTCGACGAGACGGGCGCTTTCCGGGGGAGGCTTTCGGGGAGGTTCCTGCACGCGGCGGGCGCGGCGGCGGAGCGGCCGTGCGTCGGCGATTGGGTGGCGGTCGAGAAGACGGCGGGCGAGCCGTTCGGGGTCGTGCACGGCGTCTTCGAGCGCAAGACCGGCTTGCGGCGGAAGACCGCGGGGGACTCCGTCGAGCACCAGATGATCGCGGCGAATGTCGACTTCGTGATCATCGTCCAGTCCTGCCACTTCGACTTCAACTTGCGGCGACTCGAGCGCTACCTGGTCATGGTGTGGGAGGGCGGGGCGACACCCTCCGTGCTCCTCACCAAGACCGATCTCGTCGCGCCCGAGGTCCTGGCCGGCCAGTTGGAGGAGATCCGGAGCGCGGGCATCGCTGCGTCGGTCTCGACCCTGAGCAACGTCACCCGCGAGGGGGTCGAAGAGCTCCGGCGCCAGCTGCTCCCGGGCAAGACCTACTGCTTCGTCGGCTCGTCGGGGGTCGGCAAGAGCACTCTCATCAACGGACTTCTGGGCCGGGACCGGCTCGATACGAAGGCGGTCAGCGGCACGGGCGAAGGGCGGCATACGACCGTGCGCCGGGAGCTCCTCGTGCTCGAGAACGGTGCGATGGTGATCGACAACCCCGGGATGCGCGAGCTCGGCCTGCTGGGCGCGGAGAGCGGCATCGAAGCGAGCTACCCGGACATCGGTGAGCTCGCGTCCCAGTGCCGTTTCCGCGACTGCACCCATGCCAACGAACCGGGCTGTGCCATTCGCGCGGCGTTGGAGTCCGGTGCACTGGACGCTGGGCACTACGAGAACTTCCTCAAGCTCAAGAGCGAGTCAGAGTACCTGCAGATGTCCTACGCCGAGAAGCGGAAGAAGGAGAAGGACTTCGGCCGGTTCATCAAGTCCGTCCAGAAGCGGCTGCGCGAGGACTGAGCGCGCCGCGGTATTGTGCATCCATCATGAGCGGCCCCCCTCCGCTGGCTCCGAAGGCTCGCTTCGCCGGGTTCGCCCCGTTCGATCCGTCGGACGCCTGGCTGCTGCAGTCGGTGCTCTATGCCGGCGGGTTGACGGAAGGGGCCGAGTTGCGCGACGTCATCGGCCTCGGGGATGGCATCGGGGATGCCCTGTTCTCCGCCGAGGAGCTGCGCGGTGGCTTCGCGCGGCTCACCGCTGCCGGCTTCGTCCGCGCGGCAGCCGGGCGCTACTTCGTGGTCGGCGAAGCGCGCGGCCTGGCGAAGCGGGAGGGGCTCTCGCTCGCCGAGCACCGGGACGAGATCGCGGCGTTCCTCGCGGCCTCGAACTATCGCGGGAGCGATCCGGACGAGCCGGATCCCGAGCTCAGCGACGAGCGGATCGGACAGGCCATCGCGAGTTACCTCGCGCTGTTCCGCGAGGGACCGGGCGAGCCCGCTTCGCCCGCCGACCCGGCACCGAACCCCACGCCAACTCAGGAAGAGGATCCGACCACGGTCCACTGATCCGCGCCCGCCGCCGTTTCCGCGAAGTGGAGCATGGGACACGTACATTGCAGGCGGAGGCGCGGCCTCGCCGTCGCGGTGGGCATGGGGCTCGGGATTCTCCTTGCGGCGCGGCCGGGAGCGGCGCAGCTGCCGAGCGTCGGCCTGTCGTCGGTCGGAGCGCAGGCGTTCGGCAACGAAGACCTGCTCTTCTACCGGCCTGAGCCGGGGGACAACTTCGGCGCCACCGTCGTCGCCGGCGACTTCAATGGCGATGGCATCGACGACCTCGCGACCGGGATTCCCAGCGACAGCGGCTTCGTCGGTGATCCGCTGCTCGGTTGCGGCGCGGTCGTCGTGCGCTACGGCGCTCCAGGCGACCGGCTCGAGACCGGGCTCGCCGACACCTACCTGAACCAGTTCGCCTCCGGCAGTCCCGACCCAGCCGAGTTCTCGGAGTACTTCGGCTCGACGCTCGCGGCGGGCGACTTCGACGGCGACGGGATCGACGACCTGGCAATCGGCATCCCGCAGAACGGCGCCGGCGTCTCGCACTCCGGTGCCGTCCAGATCCACTACGGGCGGGCCGGCGGGATCCAGTTCGCCGGCGAGCACTTCCTGCGCCTGGGGACGAACGGAGTTCCCGGCACGCCGACGCAGAGTGATCGCTTCGGCCTCGCCCTCGCCGCCGGCAACTTCGACGGCGACGCCTACGACGATCTCGCCGTCGGCATCCCGAACGGCGACCTTCCCGGCCCGCTCGTCGATGCCGGCAAGGTCCTGATCTTCCACGGCGTCGCCGCCGGCCTGCTGCCGTTCTCGGGCTACTTCGTCTCGCAGGCCGAGGCGCAGATGGAAGGGGTTGCCGAGGCGGGCGACGTCTTCGGCTACTCCCTGGTTGCCGGGGACTTCGACGGCAGCGGCCAGGACGATCTGGCGATCGGCGTCGCGAACGAGGACGGGCTCGGCGCCGTGCAGGTTGTCCTCGGCGGTCCTTCGGGTCTCGTGCTGGCGAACAACCGGCTCTATCTGCGCTCGACGCTGGGACAGGCGGCCGCCGACTCCGGTTTCGGCCGGACCCTAGCCGCCGGCGACTTCAACGGCGATGGCCGCGACGACCTCGTCGTCGGCGATCCTTTCCTCGACTTCACGATCTCGGCGACGCTGCGTCAGAGCGTCGGCGCGATCCACGTTCTCTACGTTTCCGATGCCCTCCCGCCCTCTCCCTGGTTCGATCTCGACCACACCGACTTCCTGCACCAGGGGATCTTCTATGGCAACGCCGCGCAACAGGAGGGGGACTATTTCGGCAGCGCGCTCGCCGCCGGCGATTTCGACGGCGACGGCGATGACGACCTCGCCATCGGTCAGCCGGGGGAGGACCTGGGAGGTAGCGAACGGGGCGGAGTCACCCTGGTGACCGGCGACCCCGCGGGCGGCCTCCCGCATCACTTCCGCTTTCTCTCTGCCGGAATCTCCGGTTTGCCGGGATCCACCCAGGATGGGCAGTCGCTCGGCATGGCGCTCGCGGCGGGCGACTTCGACGACAACGGCCATCTCGATCTCGTGCTCGGTGCGCCGTACTCCGACGTCGCCGGCGTCGGCGCCGATGTCGGAGTGGAGTTCGTCCTCTACGGCACCCGTTTCGCCGACGGCTTCGACAGCAACTCGGCGATCTATTGGAGCGCGCCGCAGCCCTGAGCACACCCGTGTCGCCGCCGCCCCGCCCGCGCATAGGATGGGCGGGGAGATCGACCATGTCGCGACGCCTACTCGGTTCCGGAATCTTGATACTCGGTCTCGCCTGCGCCGGAGAGCTTGGGGCCGCAACGGCGAAAGTGGCGCCGGCCCCCGATGCCGAGCGCACCCGTGCCGAGATCACCGCGCTCCTCGAGAGCTTTCTCTCGCCCGGGCAGAACCCGACGCGCGCCGCGCACGAGCGCTTCTGGGCGGACGATCTCGTCTACACGAGCTCGACGGGGAAGGTCACGAACAAGGCGCAGATCCTGAAGTCGTTCGACGAACCGCAGAACGCGGAAGAGGGCAAGACGCTGGAACCGGAGCCGGTCTACTCCGCCGAGGATGTCCTCGTGCGCAGTTACGGAGAAGTCGGCGAGATGGCGGCGCTCACGTTCAGGCTTGTCGCCCGTGCCGCCGATGGAACGACGCAGTACTACCGCAACAGCGGCACCTTCCTCTTGCGCGAAGGCAAGTGGCAGGCGATCACCTGGCAGGCGACCAGGGTTCCCGACCCGTCGATCGCGGAGGCGAAATGACGACCTCGTTCGCGACCGGCGAGCCGTACTCCGGGGCGGAGATAGCGGCAGAGATGACGCGCTTGCATGCGGAGTCCGAGCGCTACCTCCTGGGCGTTCCGGCGGTCGAGTTCGCCGCGCTGCAGGGCGAGAAGTGGTCGCCCGCCGACCATGTGCGGCATCTCGCGAAATCGACCTTCCCGCTCGTTCCGGCGCTCGGCCTGCCGAAGTTCCTGCTCGGTCTGCGCTTCGGGCGCGCGGCTGCGGAGTCGCGCGGCTTCGCCGCGCTGCGCGACGACTATCGCGCACGCCTGCGGGAGACCGGCGCCACCGCCGGGCGGTTCGCGCCGTCGCCTCGTCCGCTGCCGGACGATCTCGAGGCCTGGCAGCGCGAGGTCCTCGGCTCGTGGCGCGAAGCCGTCTCGGGGCTCGCCGCGAAGATCCCGGCCTGGAGCGAGCGCGCTCTCGATCTCTACCGCCTGCCGCATCCGCTGCTCGGCAAGCTCACGGTGCGCGAGATGCTCCTCTTCACCGTCTACCACAACGCCCATCACCTCGAGCAGGTCGCCGGCCGGCGCTGAGGGCACGCCGGGAGGCGACGTCGCGCCCTGCGACGCAGTTCTCCCTGTCCCACCGGGGCTGGTGATCGGAACCGGTGCGAGGGAGAATCGGTCCGTGAGCGACGACGGCACGAACGACCCCGGGAAGGCGGCCTCGGAAGCCGAGGCGGGCAGCTCGCCGGCGCTCTTTCACGCCGCGCACACGATCGACCTGCCGATGGCCGACGGCAAAGGCCCGGCGATCGGGCCCTACCGGATCCTGCAGCTCCTGGGCGAGGGCGGCTTCGGGTCCGTCTACATGGCCGAGCAGAGCGCGCCGATCCAGCGCCGGGTGGCGCTCAAGGTGATCAAGGCCGGCATGGACAGCCGGCAGGTGATCGCCCGCTTCGAGCAGGAGCGCCAGGCCCTCGCGATGATGGACCACCCCGGCATCGCCCAGGTTCTGGACGCCGGCGCGACCGACACCGGCCGGCCGTATTTCGTCATGGAGCTCGTCCGCGGCGAACCAGTGACCGAGTACTGCGACCGGCACAAGCTCGCGATCGCCGACCGGCTGGCGCTTTTCGCCGAGGTCTGTGCCGCCGTGCAGCACGCGCACACCAAGGGGATCATCCACCGCGACCTGAAGCCCTCGAACATCCTGGTCTCCGCCCAGGACGGCCAGGCGCACGCCAAGATCATCGACTTCGGGATCGCCAAGGCGACGGCCGGGAACCTCACCGAAAAGACCCTCTTCACCGAGCATCGGCAACTCCTCGGGACGCCGGAGTACATGAGCCCGGAGCAGGCCGAGGGCTCGCTCGACATCGACACCCGCACCGATGTCTACGCGCTCGGCGTGCTGCTCTACGAGCTGCTGACCGGCACGACGCCGTTCGACTCCCGCCGCCTGCGCTCGGCCGCCTTCGGCGAGGTGCAGCGGATCCTCCGCGAGGACGACCCGCCGCGCCCGAGCACCCGCCTCAGCCAGTCGACCGAGACGCTCACGGCCGTCGCCGCCCACCGCCACACCGAGCCGAAGAAGCTCACGTCGCAGCTCAAGGGAGAGCTCGACTGGATCGTCATGAAGGCGCTCGAGAAGGACCGCCAGCGACGCTACGAAACCGCCAGCGGACTGGCGATGGACATCGGGCGCTTCCTCGCCGGCGAGCCGGTGAGCGCGGCACCGCCTTCGACGGCCTATCGCTTTCGCAAGTTCGTGCGGCGGCATCGAACGGCAGTAGCGGCGGCAAGCCTCGTGGGCGCGGCCCTGGTCGCGGCGGTCGTCGGGATCGCCTGGCAGGCGCGGGAGGCGCGCGCCCAGCGCGACAAGGCCGAGCGGGTCGCCCTGTTCATGGCCGAGATGCTGCGCGGGGTCGAACCGGGCGTCGCCCGGGGGCGCGACACGACGATGCTCACCGAGATGATGAACGCCGCCGCGGCGCGGATCGAGCGCGGCGAGCTCGCCCGGGCGCCGGAGGCCGAGCTCGAGCTGCGCAGCACGATCGGCACCACCTTTCGCGAGCTGGCGCTCTACGACGAAGCCGCGAAGATGCTCGCCCCTGCCGTGCCGCTCGCGCGGAGCCTGAACTCGGGCGACAGCGAGGCGACCGCCGACGCGGTGGGGAGTCTCGCGCAGCTCCTGAACGACCGCGGCGAGCTCGAGGCCGCCGAGCCGCTCTATCGCGAGGCGCTGGCGATGGACCAGCGGCTCTTCCCGGGCGCCGACGCGCGGGTGGCGACCGACCTCAACAACCTCGCGCAGGTGCTCTCCGACAAGGGCGACCTCGCGGCCGCCGAGCCGCTCGCGCGCCAGGCGCTCGAGATGCGGCGGCGGCTCTACCCGGGCGACCACGAAGATCTTGCGGAGAGCCTCAACAACCTGGCGCACCTCCATCACGGGCGGGGCGACGTCGTCGGCGCCGTGACGCTCTTTCGCGAAGCGCTGGCGATGAGCCGACGGCTCTACCCGGGCGATCACCCGCGGGTGGCGGGAGGGCTCAACAACCTCTCGGTGGTACTCAAGAACAGCGGCGATCTGGCGGGTGCGGAACCGCTCGCCCGCGAGACGCTCGAGATGCGGCGGCGGCTCTTTCCCGGCGACCACCCGTATGTCGCGACCGGCCTCAACAACCTCGCGCTGGTGATCCAGGAGCGCGGCGACCTCGTAGCGCCCGAGGCACTCTACCGGGAGTCGCTGGCGATGCGCCGGCGCCTCTACCCGGAGGGGCACGTGAGCATCGCGACCGATCTCAACAATCTCGCCGGTCTCCTCCTCGAGCGGAACGAGCCGGCAAGTGCGGAGCCGCTCTACGCCGAAGCCGTCGAGCTCTACGAACGCACCCAGGGTGCGGGCTTCTGGCGCACCGGCATCGCCCGCCAGGGCCTGGGGCGGAGCTTCACCGCTCTCGGCCGCTTCGCCGCGGCCGAGCCGGAGCTCGTCGCCGCGGAGAAGATTCTGTCGACCGCCCAAGGTGTGCCCGCCGGCCGCCACGCGCGGTCCGTGGAGGCGCTGGTGGCGCTCTACGAAGCGTGGGAGAAGGCCGATCCCGGCCGAGATCACGCCGGCGAGGCCGCCCGGTGGCGGCAGAAGGTCGCCGGCGTCCCCGCGCAGCGCTGAGCGGAGCTGCGGTTGCGTTAACGTTCGACCCGGCATCCGGTGCCACTTCTCCGGCGCTTCCAGGTCAGCTCGAACTGCGGAATCTGCGGCGAGCGGCATCCGCTCCACGGCCTCGCTACGCAAGGAATCTTCGGGCGGAGTTGCGCCGCTCTTCTGCCCGCACTTTGGACCGTGCCTTGACGATATGAAACTCGTGTAAGGATGGACTCCCCAAGGAACGGTTTTTCTCTGCTGGTGGAAAGTGGTCGTTATGAGCGCACGCCTGTCGGTGGGCGGTCTGTCTGTGGGAAGGAAACGATCGACGCGGGGGACTCGGCCGCGTCTCGCATGGGCGCTCGCGGCCACGGTCGCCGCCGGGCTGTTCGCGCCGGTGGCGTCGCTTGCCGATGCGCCGCCGCTGCCTTCGAGCCGCTTCGGCTCGGTCGAGGTCGCGGGCGCGCCGGCGGCACCCGGGACGCTCGTCGAGGCGGTCTTCGGTGGCGGCACGATCGCCAGCGCGGCGGCCTTCGCCGACGGCGGCAGCCGCTACCGGCTCGACGTCCCGGGAGATCGGCCCGAGACGCCGGAGGTGGAAGGTCCCACCCCCGGCCAGTCGTTCGAGATCCGGATTGCCGGCGCGCCCGCGACCACGGCAGTCTGGACGGAGGGGACCTTCACCGCGCTCGACCTCGCGGCGTCGGCCGGCGCCGACCTCGCCATCGCGATCTCCGACGGACAGAGCTCGGTCTTGCCGGCACAGGTCCTGACCGTCACCCTGACGGCGCAGAATCCCGGCGGGACGGCCGCGAGCGGCGTCCGTCTCGCCGCCGGCCTGCCTGCCGGAGCGCAGTTTCTGTCTTCGGGTGACGGCGGCAGCGTCGTCGCCGGAGAGGTCGTCTGGCCTCTGTTCGAGCTCGCTCCAGCGAGCTCCGTCACGCGCTCGTTCTCCGTGCGCCTCGCCGCGACCTTCGTCGCCGGCGTCGAAACGATCACGACGACCGCCCGGATCGCGCACGACGGTGCCGCGGGGGGCGATCCGCAGCCGTCGAACGATCTGGCGAGCGACGTCGACGCGCTCGCGGCGACGCCCGATCTCGTGGTCACGATCGATGACGGCAACACGTCGGTGGCGCCCGGCGCGACCTTCATCCAGCGCCTCCGGGTCACCAACGCCGGGACCCAGGGCGCGACCCAGGTCGCCCCGACGGTCAGCCTCCCCGCAGGGGCGGTCTTCTACTCCGCGAGCCACGGCGGGGCGCTCGCCGCGAGCACGGTGACCTTCCCGGCGGTCGCGCTGGCCGCCGGGGAGACTCTCTCGCGCGCCGTGACCCTGCGCCTGCCGGCCGATCTCCAGCCGGTCGTCACCGAGCTCGCGGTCTCGGGCGAGGCCCACGACGACGGCGCGAACGGCGCCGACCCGACACCGGGCGACAACTCCGCGACCGACCTCGACATCGTCGCGCACGCCGCGGATCTCGCGGTCGAGATCATCGCGGCCTCATCGGCCCCGATCGACCCGCAGACGCTCGCGATCTCCGGCGAGGTCCAGGTCGATTTCCGGAATCGCGGCACGCTGCCGGCCGGCGGCTTCACGGTGGCGGTGTTCGAGGATCTCGACCGCGACGGCACGTTCTCGCGCGCCACCGATCGCATCGTCGGCGAGAGCGCGGTCGCCGGAGCTGCCGTCGGCGAGCTCGCGAGCCTCGCGGTCGCCGTCGACGGCGTCGTCGAGATGCGCGACGCCCGGCTCTTCGCCATGGTCGATGCCGACGGCGCGGTGGTCGAAATCGACGAGGGCAACAACGTCGGCAGCTCGGGAGAAGCCTGTGGCACGCCGGGGGATCTTTCCAGTCTGAATCCCGTCGTCGAGCTCGCCTGGCCGCCCGCAGGCGGTCCGGCCTACGAGCCGCTCTCGGTCGATTCGCTCTCGACCCCCATCGTCGTGCAGCTGACCGACGACAACGGCGACGGCGTCTGGGACGAGCAGGACTTTCCCGACATCGTCTTCGTCACCGCGAACCTCGCGCCGACCTTCCCGCCGGAACCCGACATCGTGCTGCGGGCGATCCGCGGCGACAGCGGCGCGGCGCTCTGGAACGTGCCGGGTCTCTTCACCGTGCCGCCGTCGTTTTTCTCGATGAGCGGTCTCGCGGCGGGGGACATCGACGGCGACGGCAAGCCCGAGATCGTGACCTCGGTCGTCACTCCTGACGGTTATGGCTTCCTCCAGGCCTACGAGCACAACGGCGCCTTCAAGTGGCGGAGCCAGAACTACGACACCCATCCGTTCGGCTCCGGCACGAGCAACCGCGACAACCCGTCGCTCGCCGATCTCGACGGTGACGGCGACGTCGAGATCGTCGTCGGCGCCCACGTCTTCGACCGCGCCGGGCACCGCCTCTGGGCGGGCACCGGCGGCCAGGCCTACCAGACCCAGCGCAACAACCAGATCGTCGGCGGGGCGATCTCGGTCGTCGCGGATGTCGATCTCGACGGACTGCAGGAGATCGTCACCGGCAACACTCTCTACCGCTTCGACGGCACGATCGCCTGGCAGCGGCCGGAGACCGACGGCTATCCGGCGGTGGTGAACGCCGACTCCGACCCGCAGGCCGAGATCGTGGTCGTCTCCCGCGGCTTCGTGCGCCTGCACGACACCGACGGCACGCTCCTCTGGGGCCCGCTCGAGATGCCCGGCTCCGACCCGGAGTCGGGCGGACCGCCAGCGATCGGCGACCTCGATGGCGACGGCGAACCGGAGATCGTGGTCGCCGGCTCCGATATCCTCTGGGCGCTGCACCTCGACGGCACGGCGCTCTGGCAGGCCTCGACGCGCGACTATTCGTCCTCCCAGACCGGCGCGACGCTCTTCGACTTCGACGGCGACGGCGCCTACGAGGTCGTCTACCGCGACGAGCGACGCCTGCGCATCTATCGCGGCCTCGACGGCGACGTCCACTTCGAGCACATCCTGTCGTCGACGACCATGGTCGAGATGCCGGTGGTCGCCGATGTCGATCGCGACGGCAACGCCGAGATTCTCGTCACCAGCGACCACGCCTGGGACTATCCCGTCCCCGGGGGCGAGCGCACTGGCGGCCTGTTCGTCATCGGCGACGCCTACGACAACTGGGTGCGCGCCCGGCCGATCTGGAACCAGCACGCCTACGCGATCGACAACGTCACCACCAGCGCCGGTATCCCGGCGCACCCGGCGTGGGGCTGGCTCGAGCACGAGACGTTCCGCGCCAACGCCGGTCCGACAGCGATCGAAAGCGCCGGCACTGACGTCACCGCCGGGCGGCTCGTCGTCGACGGCTCCGCCCTGCCGCTGGTGCGCGCGACCGTGCGGATCGGCAATGCCGGACCGAACCCGATCGCGACCGGCCTGGAGGTGGCTCTCTTCGATGGCCCGCCGTCGCCCGAGACGCGACGCGCGACCGGGACGGTTCCGGTCGGCCTCGCTCCAGGGGCCTGGTTCGACCTCGTTCTGACCTTCGACGCCGGCGCCGGTGTCGGCTCCGACCTTTCGGTCCTGGCCGACTCTTCCGGCCGCGAGCGCGAGTGCAACGAGGAGAACAACCGGATCTCCGCCGCGCTCGATGTCACGGCGCTCGGCCTCTGGCTGACCCTGGACGACGGCACTTCCGCCGTGGCGCCCGGAGATGTCGTCGAGTTCGAGCTGACGGTCCGCAACGCCTTCGCCGCGACGGCCACGGGCGTCGCCCTGACGGACAACCTGCCCCCCGGAATGCAGTTCCTCGCCGCGAGCGACGGCGGCAGCGAGGCCGGCGGCGTCGTCAGCTGGCCGCCGTTCGCCCTCGCGACCGGCGCCGCAGTCACCCGCACCGTCAGCGTGCGGGTCGATCCGGCGCTGCCCATGGGCATCACGGTACTCGCGAATGCGGCCGTCGTGACCGACGACGGCGCGAACGGCCCCGACCCGACGCCCGAGAACAACCAGGCCGTCGATGTCGACCAGGTGGTCAGCGTCGTCGCCGATGCCGGCGGGCCGTATGCCGGCGGCGAAGGGCAGATCCTCCTCTTCGACGCCAGTGCCTCGATCGACCGCGACGGCGGCGCGCTCAGTTTCGCCTGGGATCTCGACGGCGACGGCGCCTACGACGACGGCACCGGCCCGACGGCCTCGCGCGCCTTCGACAACCAGGGCCTCTTCACCGTCCGGGTGCAGGTGACCGACGACGAGGGCGAGATCGACAGTGATGCCGCCACGGTCACCATCGGCAACGTCGCTCCCGCCGTCGTCGCTCCGGCGGCGATCGCCGGCGCGGAGGGGGCGGGCGTCGATCTTGGCGGCTTCGCGGTCGTCGAGCCGGGGAGCGCCGACACGCTGACGGCGACGGTCGACTGGGGCGACGGCACCGTCGAGCCGGTCGCGATCGCGGCAGGGACTGCGCAGGGCGAGCATGTCTATCCGGAGGACGGGGCTTTCACGGTCGAGCTCTGCGTCGACGACGGCGACGGCGGCGCGGCCTGTGCGGCGGCGCCGGCGGCGATCGCCAACGAGGCGCCGCTGGTGCGCCGGAGCGGTGACTTCGATCTCGCCGGTTGGCAGCGCGAGGAGCTCGGTGGCGGGGCGACCACACACTGGGCGCTCACGGCCGACGCTCGCGCGGTGACCCAGGACTGGAACGGCGAGCCGACCTTCTACGTCGGCGACCTTCCGGCCTACGGCTCGACGGAGATCACGCTGCGCGTGAACGACAACGGCGACGACGATTTCGTCGGTCTCGCCATCGGCTTCGAGGCCGGCGACACCGCCCGGCCGACCGCCGAGTACCTGCTCGTCGACTGGAAGCGGGGAGATCAGACCGGCGCCCGGCGCGGCCTCGCGCTCTCACGTGTCGTCGGCATTCCCTCTAGCGGCGAGCTCTGGGTGCATCAGGATCTGGATTCGAACGGCGCCGGCAACGGCGTCGCAGAGGTTCAGCGCGGGGCGCATTTCGGGGCGCTCGGCTGGCCACGTCAGACCGAGATCCGGCTTCGGCTCGAAGCGACTCCCACCCGCCTGCGCCTCTACGTCGACGGGCGGCTCGAGCTCGACTACTCGGGCGCGGTGCCGAACGGCAAGCTGGCGCTCTACGACTTCTCGCAGGCACGCGCCCTTTTCGGCGCCGGGGTCGCGGACAGCTTCCTGAGCGGGCGCGAGGGTGAGCCGCTGGCGCTTCGCGTGGCCTTCAGCGACGCCGGCGTTCTCGACACCCACACCGCGACCATCGCCTGGGGCGACGGCGATTCGACGCCCGGAACGGTCTCCGAGGAGGAGGGTCAGGGCGAGGTCCTGAGCGAGCACACCTACCGCGACGACGGCGATGGCGCCCTCGCGGTCTGCGTTACCGACGACGAGGGGGACGAGCACTGCGCCGACATTCCGGTGGCGATCGACAACGTCGCCCCGGTCCTCGCCCTCGCCGTGGTGAGCTCCGGTTTCGTCGAGGAGGCGGTCAGCCTCGCCGGTTCGTCGTTCACCGACGCCGGCGTCGACGATACCCATCAGGTGACGGTCGTCTGGGGCGATGGCAGCACCGAGAGCCTGCCGGTCGCCGCCGGTTCGGGAGGTCCCGGAAGCTGGAACTTTGACGGCGCGCATCTCTACGCCGCGCCCGGCAACTACGAGATCGAGGTCTGCGTCGTCGACGACGACGGCGGCGAGAGCTGCGCGACCCGCAGCCAGACCCTGGTCTACCGGGCGCTCGACCTGCGTCTCGCGAAGAGCGTCCTGCCGGTCGAGGCGCGGCCCGGCCAGAGCGTCGTCTTCACCCTGCGGGTGGAGAACGGGGGCACCCTGCCGGCAGCCGGAGTCGTCCTGACGGACTTCCTGCCTGCAGGTCTGACCTTCGTGAGCGCGACCCTCGGTGGCGTTCACGCCGCCCCCGCCGGAACCGTCTCCTGGAACCTGGGCACGATGGCGCCCGGAGCGATCGTTTCGCCGACCGTGACCGTGCAGGTGCCAGCGACGGCGCCGTTCGGCGCCACGGTCACCAACACAGCTCAGGTCGGGGACGACGGTGCTTCGGGTCCTGACGCGAGTCCGGCCAACAACCTGGCGAGCGCCGCCCTGCGCTTCTCCGACGCCTTGACGCCGATCGTAACGATCTCCGGCGGCGCCGCGCCCTGGAGCGGGTCGGAGGGCGCGCTCCTCACGCTCTCCGGTATCACCTGGGGCGACACCGGCAACCAGAACCATAGCGGCACGATCAGCTGGGGGGATGGCCAGACCACGACGGCCACCCTTCAGCCGACGAGCGGCACGACGGGAAGCGTCGTCGGCGGTCATGTCTATGCCCAGGACGGCACCTACACCGTGGAGATCTGCGTCCGCGACTCGACGGCCCGGACGGGCTGCCGGAGCGCCTCCGCGACGATCGGCAATCAGGCTCCCGCAGTCATCGAGCCCGGCGCGGTGACGCTCACCTCCTGGATCGAGGAGGAGTGGGAGGGCGCCGACCCCTCGGCGCTGTGGACCGTCGCCGCCGACGGACTGAGCGTCTTCCAGTCGGTCAACAGCCAGCCGTCGGTCTTCTTCAGTCCGCTGCCGGCGATCGGCTCGTTCCTCGAAGGGACCATCCGGGTCGAATCGGCCGGCAACTGGGACGACGACTTCATCGGCTTCGTGCTCGGCTTCGAGGCCGGCGACACCCTGAATCCGGATGCCGAGTTCCTCCTCGTCGACTGGAAGCAGCAGGACCAGAGCACCGCCCTCCGCGGTCTCGCGGTCTCGCGGGCCCGCGGCATCGTCGGGGACCATGTCTGGGCGCACTCGAGCTCGCCGGACACCGGGATGGGCGTTTTCGAGCTCGCGCGCGCGGCGACCCTGGGCCGGACGGGTTGGGCCGACGGCCGGGAGTACCGCTTCCGCTTCGAAACCGCCGGCGACCGGCTGAAGATCTGGGTCGACGGCGTTTTGCAGTTCGATCTCGCGGTCGCCGTCCCGGCAGGGAAGTTCGGCTTCTACAACTACTCGCAGCAGGCCGTGCGCTATCGCGGCTTCAACACCGGTCTGCAGCAGCGCTTCGAGGGCGAGGCGTTCGAGCTTGCGGCGCCGTTCACCGATGCCGGCGTTCTCGACCTGCACAGCGCCACCGTCGACTGGGACGACGGCGCGAGCGCCGAAGCCGACGCCGTCGCCGACGACGGTTTCGGCGTCGTCGCGGCGAGCCACGCCTACCCCGACGACGGCGACTTCCTGATCGAGACCTGCGTCGAGGACGACGGCGAGGCCTCCGGCTGCGGTCAGTTCCCGCTCCTCGTTCTCAACCTGCCGCCAGCGGTCACGGCGGCGGCCGATGCCGGCGGATACGCGAGCCTCGAGGAGCGCTTCGCCCTCGCCACCTTCACCGATCCGGGAGTGCTCGACAGCCACCTGGCGACGGTCGACTGGGGAGATGGCAGCCCCCTCGCGGGGGCCGAGGTCGACGAGGACGGCGGCTCCGGCAGCGTCGCTGCGAGTCACACCTACGCGGTCGCCGGGAGCTACCCGGTCACCGTCTGCGTGACCGACGACGACGGCGCCTCGGCCTGTGCCGGGCTCACGATCGGCGTCGGCGCTGCTCCGCCGACCCTGCGTGCGGAGAAGACCGCCACGGTCTTCGACCGCGACGGCGACGGGCAGCCGTCGCCGGGCGACGACATCGTCTACCGCATCGAGCTCTTCAACGACGGCGCCACCCCGGCGACGGGCGTGCGCCTGGTCGATCCGGTGCCGGCCCACACGACGCTGGTCGCGGGCTCGGTCTTCCCGGAGGCCGGTCTCCTCGACATAGACCCGTTGACCGTCGAGCTCGACCCGATCGACCCCGGCAGTTCGCTCCTCGTCCAGTTCGCGGTCACGATCGCGAGTCCTTTGCCGTCCGGGGTGTCGGAGATCGTCAACTCCGGAACCGTGACCTCGGCGGAGGGGCCCGCCATCGCCACCGACGACCCGGCACTTCCCGGCCGGAGCGACCCGACGCGGACCCCGGTTCACCTTTCGCCCGGCCTCGGCGCCACGAAGTCGGCCGCCCTGGTCGACCTCGACGGCAACGGCGTGGCGAGCGCCGGCGACGAGATCGAATGGACGATCACGGTCGGGGCGAGCGGCGATACCGCCGCCGGCGGCGTGCTGGTCCAGGACGCCATCGCAGCGCATCTCGAGCTCGTCCCGGGCTCGCTCTCCGCGCCCGGCGCGCACATCCTGTCGATCCCACCGATCCCGCCGAACCCGCCGATCACCCAGAGCGCGCCGATCGCCCTGCTCTACGACGCGATCCCGGTGGACGCCTCGGTCGAGATTTCGTACCGCACGACGATCGATCCGGCGCTGCCGGCCGAGGTCGAGACGGTGGCGAACCAGGCGACGGTCCTCGCGACCGGCGTCGATGCCCTTCTCTCGGACGATCCGGCCACGCCGGTCGCCGCCGACCCGACTGTTGTCGAGGTCTACGTCGACCCGACGCTCAGGGTCTCCGGAGTCTCCGTGGCCGAAGGAAACGCCGGGTCGACTCCGATCGCCTTCCCGGTCACGCTCGACCGCCCGGCCCGTCTCGTGACGACGGTCGCCTGGACGGTCGAAGGGGTCACCGCGGTCGCCGGCGAGGACTTCGTCGCCGCCTCGGGGACGCTCGCGATTCCGGTCGGCGCCGCCACGGGGGAGATCGTCGTTCAGGGGATCGGCGACCTCGTGGTCGAGAACGATGAGCTGCTGCGGCTCGTCCTCTCCGCGCCGGTGCACGCCGAGCTCGCCGTGAGCGAAGTCTTCGCGACCCTCCTGAACGACGACACCGCGACGCTCGCGATCGGCGATGCGACGGTCGAGGAGGGCGGGGTCGCGACCTTCACCGTCCAGCTCTCGACGCCGAGCAGCTTCCCGGTCAGCGTCGACTTCGCCACCGCCGACGGCAGCGCGGTCGCGGGAGGCGACTACACCCCGGTGAGTGGCACGCTCCTCTTCGCGCCGTTCGAGACGATGCAGTCGATCACCGTCGCCACGGTCGAGGACGCAGTCGCCGAGCCGGCGGAGGCGTTCACCGTGCTGCTCGCGAACGCCCTCGGCGCAACGGTGGTAGACGGCTCCGGCAGCGGAACGATCCTCGACGACGACACGGTTGTCGTTTCCATCGCCAACGCCGCGGTCGTCGAAGGCGATAGTGGGGACGTCGAGCTCGCGCTCCCGATCACCCTGTCGGCACCCTCCTTCGGCGCGGTCGAGGTCGACGTCACGATGACCGCAGGGAGCGCCACCGAGGGCTCCGACTACTCCGCTGTCGGCGGGCACCTGACGATTCCGGCGGGGGAGACCGCCGCCTGGGTGGTTCTCGTCGTCCACGGCGATCTCCTCGACGAGGCCGACGAGACCGTCGAAGTCACGCTCTCGAACGCGATCGGCGCGACGCTCGGTACGGCGACCGCGATCGGCACGATCGAGGACGACGACGAGGCGGCGGCCGGCTGTCTGGGGCCGAACCTGCTCGTGAACGGCGGCGCCGAGAGTCGGCCCGAAGGCTGCGAGGTGCCGGGCTGGACCGAAGTGGCGGGCGATTGGTGGGTGCGCCATGCGCCGGCCGAGCCGCTCGCGGCCGAGGGAGAGCGCTACTTCGTTGGGCGATCGGGCGAGAGCGAGGACGATGACGACGACGGTCACGGCCACGGTCACGGCGATCTCTGGGCGGCGACGGGTGGCTCAGGCGACTCTGGTGGTTCCGGCTCCAGCTGCGAGGACGACGATCACGACGACGACCACGAGGACCTCGGCCTGCAGACCCTCACGGGGGAGCACGATGACGATGACGGCGGCTGCCACGGGGGCGACGACCTCACCGCTCTGAACGGCGGCGGGCACGGCGGCGGTGGCGATGACGACGAGGCTTGCGTCGCGGAGCTCGCGCAGACCGTGAACGTCGGCGCCTTCGCCGCCCGGATCGACAGCGGCGCGCAGGCCTTCGCTTTCTCCGGCGCGGTCCGCACGGAGTTGGGGGATGGCTCCGCCCGGCTGCGATTGACGGTGGAGTACCTCCCGGCGAGCGGTTCGACGGCTCTCGAGACCTTCGACACCGGCTGGATCTGGAGCGACGGTCTCTGGATGGCCGTCGCGGACGAACGGACCGCACCCACCGGCACACGCAGAATTCTCGTGCACCTCTACGTCGAAGGCGACGAGGAGGAAGACGACGACCACGGCGGCGACGGTGGCGACCTCGACCTGGGCCCGGCCCACGGCGGCGACGACGATGATGATGACGGCGAGGACGGCGCTCTGGGGCTCTTCGACGCTCTCGAGCTCCGGCCGGTGGACACGACGGTCATCACCGCCCGCGACCTCTTCGAGTACGAGGGCCAGAGCGGTCTGCACGACGCCTGGGTGCCGCTCGACGTCTCCTGCCCGGCCGATTTCGCGATTGGCCTGACCTACGCCACGGCCAACGGCACGGCGCGCGCGCCGGGCGACTATTCGTCGCGCAGCGGGTCGCTCACCCTGCCGCCGGCGTCGATCGGCTCGACGATCCCCGTGCCGATCCAGGGCGACACAGTCGACGAGCCGGACGAGAGCTTCGAGCTGCGCTTCTCGGGGGCGAGCCTGGGCGACGCCGTGCTCTTCGATCCGGTGAGCACCGTCACCATTCTCGACGACGACTTCTGCCGGCGCTCGCCGGGCTACTGGAAGACCCACCGCTCGAGCTGGGCGGTCGATCACCTGCTGCTCGGCGCGACCGACTACGACGACGACGCGATGATGGACTTCCTCGAGTACGGCGGGTCGGACGGGGCGACGCGCCTCGGCCGGCATCTCGTGGCGACGAAGCTCAACCTCGCCAAGGGCTCGCACCCCTGGATCCAGCCGACGGTCACCGCCGCCGATCTCTTCCTGATCGCCCATCCCCCCGGGAGCGCACCCTCGGGGGCAGCGCTCACGGAGGCGAACACCATCAAGGATCTACTCGATTCGTACAACAACTCCGGATGTCAGGTGCCTTGATGATCGCCTCACGATTCAGGAAGCTGCAGCAGACGACCGCCCGCCTCCTCCTCACGCTCGGCCTCCTGCCCACCGGACCGGTGATGGGGATGGGGGCGGTGGCACCTCAAGATCTCGGGCTGCAGATCACGGAGTCCGCCTCGAATCTGGGGCCGCACATCCGCCTTGCGAAGCGGACGACCAGCCTCGAGCTGGCAGAACAGTTTGCGCGGCAAGCCGCGCGGGGGGCGTGGCTCGGCATCTCCGCGAAGGTCGACGGTGTTGTCCTGCCAGCGAAAATCTTCGGCAAAGGAAAAGACCTGCAGGAGCGGGCCGTCCGCGGCGCCCTCGAGGCGCTGCAGCGGGGTACTTCCTTTACCAGCAGCTTCTTCTCTGCCGACTCCACCGACTCCACCGCCTCCACGACCCCCCTCGGAGCCACGAGCGCTCCGACCGCCGCCCCCCGCGCCGAAGGCGCAACGGGCGCCGGCCAGGCGCCGCTGACGGACCTGCCCGAGGGCGCGATCCCGCCGCCGCCGACACCGCCGGATGCGAATCCGACTTCATTGAAGGGAAGCCAGCCGGCCGCTGGGGTTGCGCCTCGCGCTCCGCGCTCCGGCGCGGGGGCCGGGTCCGTTCAACCGATGGTCGCCGTTCCGGTAGTGCCAGCTTTCAATCTGCTGTCCATTTCCTGGCAGCCCAACGATCCCTCTCCAGGCGCGGTCTTCCTGCCGATCGCGAGCGCGGTGCGGCGGGTTTTCGCCTTCGACGCCTGCGACACCGCCGATCCGTGGAAGGTCTGGGATCCGGCGAGCCCGGGGACCTCGGATCTGACCGCGATCACGCCGACGAAAGGCTTCTGGCTCGAAGGGCAGGGGAGTGGGACGCTCCCCGAAGGTGGCCCCGAGCCGACGACGACTTCGATCCCGCTCTGCCTGGGGTGGAATCTCATCGGTTACCCCGCCGGCTCGGCGCGGCCGGTGGCGACGGCTCTCGCTTCGATCGCCGGCCAGTACATCCGCCTCTTCGGCTTCGATCCGACCGACAGCGCCGACCCGTGGGAGGTCTACGACGTCGCGGTGCCGGTCTGGGCCAACGACATGACGGAGCTCCGTCCCGGGCGCGGCTACTGGATCTACATCACCGAGGCGACGACGCTCACGATCTCGAACGAAGAGGAGCTCCCCGACGTCGCCATCCTCTCGCCCGCCGACCTCGCCGAGGTCACCGGCCCGGCGCCGATCGTCGGCACGGTGCGCTCGCCGGAGCTCCAGAGCTGGACGCTCGCCTACCGGGCGGTGGGGGATTCGGACTGGCTTTCGCTCGGCACCGGCACGACGCCGCTCGAGGCGCAGACGCTCGGCACCCTCGACCCGACGCTGCTCGAGAACGGCCTCTACGAGGTGCGCCTGCGTGCGGTGGACACCGCGCTCAACTACGTCGAAGAGACGATCGCGCTCAACGTCGAAGGTCAGCGCAAGATCGGCCACTTCGCGCTCGCCTTCGTCGATCTCGAAGTGCCGCTCTCGGGGATCCCGATCCAGGTGATCCGCGGCTACGACAGCCGGCGAGGGCACCGCAAGGGCGACTTCGGGCAGGGCTGGGAGCTCGAGGTCAAGGCCGGCTCGTACCGCACGAACCGGCCCACGGGCGACGGCTGGAACATCGCGCAGGGCTTCCTGCCCTGCGACACCGCGCAGGAGAGGAAGTCGCACATCTCGACGGTGAAGCTCTCGGACCGCGAGGTCTACCGCTTCCGCCCGGTGCTGACGCAGCTCGCGCCGGGCGTCGGCGGCTGCTACGGCATCGCCGGCTTCGCGTACGTCGACGGCCCGGTGCCGGGAGCGACGCTGCAGGCGATAGCCGGCACCAACATCTTCTGGGCGACCGGCAGCAGCCAGCTCCTGTCCACAGAAGGCGGCCTCTACGACCCGCCGCAGGTGCGGCTGACCACCCGTGACGGAAGAGCCTTCGAGGTGAACCGCACCACGGGCGTGACGAAGATCGCCGATCCGAACGGCAACGCGGTGAGCTTCACTACCGGCGGCATCAGCCACACGAGCGGTGCCAGCATCACCTTTGAGCGTGACGCGCAGAACCGCATCACGCGGATCGTGGACCCTGAAGGGGAAGATCTCGTCTACGTCTATGACGCCGCGGGCGATCTCACGAGCTTCACGGACCGCACCGAGGCCGAAACGACCTACACCTACTCGGGGAATCACTACCTCGAGGAGATCCACGGTCCCCTCGGAAGAACCCCGATCCGCAACGAGTACGGCCCGGACGGCCGGCTGACGAAGCACGTCGACGCCTTCGGCCACGAGATCCTCTACGACCACCAGCTCGCCGCGAACCGCGAGATCGTCACCAACCGCCTCGGCGCTTCGCGCCAGCTCGACTACGACGCGCGCGGCAACGTCACGCACGAGGTGGACGAGTCGGGCGTCGAAACGACCCGGACCTTCGACGGCAACGACCAGCTGCTGACCGAGACCGACGAGCTCGGGAACACCA
>JAGPDF010000047.1 GCA_018057705.1 Thermoanaerobaculia bacterium
GCTACTCTCGGTCCGTTTTGGATCCACGCGAAGCTCTCGCGTCGCGCCCCGTGATGGCCCACCGGCCGTCGAAGCCGGCGTCGCCAAAGCCCAGCGGGGTCGGCACGGACGGCGCAGACGGCAGAGGTCGATGAGCCACCTGCCTGCGATTCTCCTCGTCGACGACAACGCGGACGATCGCGAGCTCCTCTCCCTCGTGCTGCGCGGTGCTTTCGGCGAGGTCGGGATCGAAGAGGCGGCTGATGCCGCAGGGTTGGCGCGCGCCCTCTCCTCCGGGCGCTTCGGCGCCGTCCTCACCGAGCACGAGCTGCCCTGGATCAAGTCAGGCGATCTCCTGCGCCTGCTGCACGATCTGCGGCCCGAATGTCCGGTGCTGGTGGTGACGAGCCGTCCGATCGAGCGCGTCGCCGCGGAGATCGTCCACCTCGCCCCCGACGGGCTCCTTCCCAAGAGCGCCGGCGGACTCGTCGCGCTGCCGCGCGCCCTGCGCGCGGCGCTGCTCGCGGCGCGCCGCCGCTCGGAGGACGCGGGCGCGGCCCCGGCTGCCCGCCGCCTGCTCGATGCGTTGCCGAGCGGTGTCTTCCTCGTCTCCGCACTGGGCACGATCGAGGACGCGAACCCCGCTCTTGCCAGGCTGCTCGGTTTCGCGAGCGCCGCGGACTGCGTCCAGCGTCCTTTCGGCGCGCTCTTCGCCGCGGAAGGGACAGGCGAGGCTCTCCTCGCCCGCCTCGCCGAGGTGGAGAGCCTCGGCCCGGAGCCGGTGAGCCTGCGGCGCACCGACGGCGCCGTCATCGCGGCGGAGCTCACGCTCTGGCGCGCGCCCGGGGAGACCGGGGCGCGCCAGGGGATGGTCGTCTCCCGTTCGTCCGGGAGGGCCGCCGATGCGACCGCGGCCGAACGCGCCGCAGCTCACGCGCGGTCACCGGCGGGGCTCGAAGAGATGGCCTACGTGGTCTCGCACGACCTGCGCCAGCCGATCACGCAGGTCGTGCGCTTCCTCGACCTGCTCGCCGAGGAGTCCGTCGCGATGACCAGGAGCGAGAGCGGCAACGCGGCCGGGCCCCTGCTCGCCCAGGCGCGCGCCAGCGCCTCCCGCCTCGAGGAGATGTTGGAAGCCGTCCTGCGGCTGGCACGGATCGAGGGCTCCGACGAAGGCTTCGCCCGGGTGGACCTCGAAGCGCTGGTGGCACGCGTCGCCGCCCGCCTGGAGACGGTTCGCGCGGCGGCGGACGCCCGGATCGACTGCGCCACGCTGCCGGTGGTGCGCGGCGACGAGGCGCAACTCGATCTGCTCTTTCAGAATCTGCTCGACAACGCCCTCAAGTTCCGCGGCGCCGAGCCGCCGCGGATCCGCATCGACGCCACCGAGGAAGAGAGCTTCTGGCACCTTCGCGTGCAGGACAACGGGGCCGGCATCGCGGCCAGGGATCAGGACCGGATCTTCGCGCTCTTCCAACGCCTTCACACCGCCCACGAGGCGCCCGGGACCGGCATCGGACTCGCCCTCTGCCGTCGCGTGGTCGCACGCCACGGCGGCCGGATCTGGGTCGAGTCGCGCCCCGGCGAGGGCGCGACATTCCACTTCACGCTCGCTCGCCCAGCCGAGGCGGGTGCCGACGCCGCGAGAGGTCCGCTTCGATGATCGACGATCGCCGACCGACAGTGCTCATGATCGAGGACGATGACGCCGACGCGACGCTCATCCGTCTGTTGCTCTCCCGCACCGGGCTCGCCTTCGAGGTCGACCGGCGGGAGCGCCTGGCGCACGCCCTCGAGCGGCTCGAGAAGGGGGGCGTCGATCTCGTGCTCCTCGACTTCTCGCTTCCCGACAGCGTCGGGCTGGAGTCCTACTGGGCGTTGCGTGACCGGCATCCGGAGGTGCCGGTCATCGTCCTCACCAGCCTCGACGACGACAACCTGGCGCTCAGGGCGGTGGCGGAAGGCGCCCAGGACTACCTCGTCAAACGGCAGGTCGACCCGCCGCTCCTGGCGCGCGCCATCCGCTACGCCATCGAACGCCACCGGAGCGAGCTGGCGCTGCGCGAGAGCGAGCAGCGCTATGCCCTCGCGATGCAGGGCGCCAACGACGGCATCTGGGACTGGGATCTGGTGCGCGGGCAGGTCTTCCTCTCGGAGCGCTGGCGGGCGATGGTGGGGCTGAGTCCCGACGAGCCCGACGTCCCCACCGAGAGCTGGTTCGCCCGGGTCGCCGACGGCGACCGTGAGCGGGTCCGCGCCGCCTTCGCCGCCGCCGCCGCCGCCGGCGACTCCCACGTCGCTCTGGAGCACCGCATGCGCTGCGGCGACGGTTCGTCGCTCTGGGTGGCGACGCGCGGCGCGCTGGTCCGCGACGGGGTCGGGCGGGTGATCCGGATGGCGGGTTCGATGAGCGACATTTCGGCCCGCAAGCGCGCCGAGGAGCAACTCGTCCACGACGCCTTCCACGATGGACTCACCGCCCTCGCCAACCGCAGCCTCTTTCTCGACCGCCTCGGCATGGCGCTCTCCGCCCAGCAGCGCGGCCACCAGGGAACCTTCGCGGTGCTGTTTCTCGATCTCGACCGCTTCAAGACGGTCAACGACAGTCTGGGTCACTCGGTCGGCGACCGTCTGCTGGTGGCGATCGCGCGGCGACTGGAGAAGCTCATGCGGCCCTCCGACACCGTCGCCCGGCTCGGCGGAGACGAGTTCGCGGTGCTCGCCTTCGGGGTTCGCGAGGCCTCCGACGCGGTTCACATCGCCGAACGCGTGCACCGCAACCTGGTGGCGCCGTTCCAGATCGACGACCAGGAGGTGCACATCACGGCCTCGATCGGCATCGCTCTTCCGGACCTCGCAGGGGCGAGCGCCGACGGGCTGCTGCGCGACGCCGACCTCGCCATGTACCGCGCCAAGGCCGCGGGTCCGGGACGTTACGAGGTCTTCGACCTCGAGCTCCATCGGGCTTCGGTGCAGCTGCTCAAGCTGGAGACCGAGCTTCGGCGCGGTGTCGCGGCCGGCGACTTCGTCATGCACTATCAGCCGATCGTCTCGCTCGCGACGGGCCGCATCGCCGGCTTCGAGGCGCTCGCCCGCTGGCAGCATCCCGAACGGGGGCTCGTGCCACCGGAGCACTTCATCGCGCTCGCCGAGGAGACCGGCCTCGTCGTCCACCTCGGCTGGCAGGTGCTCGACAGCGCCTGCCGCCAGGCCTGCCTCTGGCAGGAGCGCTTCCCGACCGACCCGCCCTACTTCATGAGCGTCAACGTCTCGGGGAAGCTCTTCGCCCAGGACGGCGCCGTCGAGCAGCTGCTGCGCATCCTCGAGGCGTCGCGGCTGCCGCCGGAGAGTCTCCGCCTCGAGGTCACCGAGAGCGTCGTCCTGCACCACGGCGACGAGGTCATGCGCCGGTTGCGCCTGCTGCGCGACTTCGGCGTGCAGCTGTCGATCGACGACTTCGGCACCGGCTATTCGTCGCTCTCCTACCTGCAGCGCTTCCGCTACGACGAGCTCAAGATCGATCGCTCGTTCGTGAGCGACATCGCGGGTGCCGACTCGCTGGCCATCGTCGAGACCATCCTCTCGCTCGCCAACCACCTGGGTATCGGTGTGGTCGCCGAGGGCATCGAGACCGCCGAGCAGCTCGCCCACCTGCGCAGCCTCGGCTGCCCGCACGGCCAGGGCTACTGGTTCGCCAAACCGCTCGCGCCGGCGGCCGCTGAAGAGCTCCTCGCCTCGAACACGCGCTGGTAGGCCGGCAGCGCGCCGCGCCCACCGATAGACTTCACGAATGACCGTGAGGAGCGTCACCCACCGGCTTGGCATCGTCCTCGAGATGATCAAGTTCGAGCACACGCTGTTCGCGCTGCCGTTTGCGTTGATGGGGATGCTGCTCGCCGCGCAGGGGGTGCCGGAAGGACGGATCGTGCTCTGGATCGTGGTCGCGATGGTCGGGGCGCGGTCGGCGGCGATGGGGTGGAACCGCCTGGTGGACCGCGAGATCGACGCCGCCAATCCGCGCACGGCGATGCGGGCTCTGCCCGCAGGTCTGGTGACCCCGGGCTTCGTCGCCCTCTTCGTGGTCGCGAGCCTGGCGCTGCTGGTCTTCGCCGCCTGGCGGTTGAATCCACTCTGTCTCGCGCTCTCGCCGGTCGCCATCGTGATCCTGCTCGGCTACAGCTATACCAAGCGCTTCACCTGGGCGGCACACCTCGCGCTCGGGCTCGCCCTTGCCGGGGCGCCGCTCGGCGCCTGGATCGCGGTCACCGGGGGCTTCGCGCCGACCCCGTTCGTGCTCGCCGGCATCGTCGTCACCTGGGTCGCCGGCTTCGACATCCTCTACGCGTTGCAGGACGAGGCCTTCGATCGCGCGCGCGGGCTGGCTTCGATCCCGGCGCGTTTCGGGGCGGTGAGAGCCCTCGCCCTTTCGGCCGGACTGCACGTCGCGACCCTGGGGTTCCTCGCCGCTCTGCCGTTCGTCTACCCTCCCGGCCTCGGCTGGATCTACTGGACGGGCGTCGCCGGCTGCGTCCTCCTCCTCGCCTACCAGCACGCGATCGTGCGGCCGGGCGACCTCTCCCGCCTGAATGCCGCCTTCTTCACCGCCAACGGGGTGCTCGCGCTCTGGCTCCTCGCGACCACGGCCACCGACGTCTTTCTTCGATAAAGTAGAAGGCGGGCGAACCCTCGATGAGCGAAGACCTGCACCTGCTCGGACGCCTGGCCGTCCACTACAAGCTGCTCACCGCCGAGCAGCTCGCCGAAACGACTCGCGCCCAGGCAAGGAGCACCGAGCCCCGCCCGTTGGGCGAGCTCTGGATCGACGCCGGATGGATGAGCCGGGCACAGCTCGACAAGCTCCTGGTGGTGCAGCGTGAAGTGCTCGCCAAGCAGCTCGGCCAGGTCGCAGGCCCACTCATCCCTCCGCGGCCTGCGGGCTCGACCGTCGACCTCGAGCAGACGGCCAGCGGGGAGACTTCCACCCGCGCCGGAAAGCGCATCGATCGCATCCTCGAGTACGCCGTCTCGCAGGGCGCGAGCGACGTCCACATCATGACCGGCGAGCGCGTCCTGCTGCGTCGTGACGGACGGTTGGCCTACGCCGGCGACGCCCCGCTCGAACACGGTCAGATCGAACGCCTCGTCGCCGAAGTTCTCGATTCGCGTCTGCGCGAGGCGCTCGATCGCGACGGACAGACCGATTTCTCCTGGTCGATCGCCGGGCGGGCGCGATTCCGCGGCAACGCCTATCGCCATCAGCACGGCTATGGCCTGGTGCTGCGCGCCATACCGCTCGAGATCCCCACTCTCGCGAGCCTCGGTCTGCCGAATACTCTCGCCAAGCTCACCAACCATCATCAGGGGCTAGTCCTGCTCACCGGCCCGGCCGGGTGCGGGAAGTCCTCGACGCTCGCCGCTCTCGTGCGGCTGATCAACGAGGAGCGCCAGGACCACATCGTCACCGTCGAGGATCCGATCGAGTACCTCCATACACCGCTGCGCTGCGTCGTCAACCAGCGCCAGGTCGGCCGCGACACCCAGAGCTTCGCGCGCGCGCTGAAGGCGGCCCTGCGAGAGGATCCGGACGTGATCGCGATCGGCGAGCTGCGCGACCTCGAGACGATCTCGCTGGCGCTCACCGCCGCCGAGACCGGCCACCTGGTGCTCGCGACGCTCCACACCGGCAGCGCCATCCGCACGGTCGACCGGATCGTGGGCTCCTACCCCTCGAACCAGCAGGCGCAGATCCGCACGATGCTCTCGGAGTCGCTGCGCGCCGTCGTCTCGCAGCGCCTCGTTCGTCGCGCCGACGGAAAGGGGCGGGTTCCGGCGCTCGAGATTCTCCTGGGAACCCGGCCGGTGGCAAACCTGATCCGCGAGTCGAAGACCTTCCAGTTGCGCTCGGTACTGCAGACCGGCATCTCACAGGGCATGTGCCTGCTCGACACCTCGCTCGCGCATCTCATCCGGGAGGGCGTGGTGACACGCGACGAGGCGCTGCTCCATGCCGAGGACGTGAAGCTCTTGCCGCCGGCCGCCGGCGCGGGCGCAGGCGGAAGTTTTGCGCCCTCGGCGTCCGCGGCATCCGGCGCACAGGGAGCTTGAGCGGAGCACGCATGGGACGACTTCAGGATCTGCTGCGCGCGACCCGGGAAAGTGGGAGCTCGGACCTTCACCTCGCCTCGGGGTTCGCACCCCGCGTCCGGCTGCACGGCTCGCTAGTGCCGCTCGCGGGCGCAAGCGAGCTCGGGCCGGAGGCGCTCTCGACACTCCTTGCCGAGGGGGTGAGCGCCGGGCAGTGGAAGGAGTTCCTCGCCTCGGGCGATCTGGACTTCGCCTGTGCCGTCGCCGGCGTGGCGCGCTTCCGCGGCAACTACCTGCGCCAGGAGCGCGGCCCCTCGGCCGTATTTCGCACCATTCCGGAGGAGATCGCCTCGATCGAGGAGCTGGGTCTGCCGCCGGTGCTCGGCCGCCTGGCGGAGCTCCACAGCGGTCTCGTGCTGGTCACAGGGCCGACCGGCTCGGGCAAGTCGACGACCTTGGCCGCGATCGTCGACCGCATCAACCGGAACTTCGCGCGCCACATCGTGACCATCGAGGAGCCGGTCGAATTCGTCCACCGCAACCGGCTCTCGGTCTTCTCGCAACGGGAGGTCGGCAACGACACGGTGAGCTTCGCGGCGGCATTGCGCTCGGCCATTCGGCAGGACGCCGATGTCGTTCTGGTCGGCGAGATGCGCGACCTCGAGACGATCGCGCTGGCACTCAAGGCGGCCGAGATGGGCATGCTGGTCTTCGGTACGCTGCACACCAACAGCGCCGCCAAGACGATCGATCGCCTGATCGACGTCTTTCCCGCCGACGAGCAGCCCCAGGCGCGCCTGTCGCTCGCCGACTCGCTGGCGGCGATCGTCGCCCAGCTCCTCTTGCCCAGGGCCGGCGGGGCCGGCCGCGTCGCCGTGCACGAGATCCTGCTCAAGACCCCGGCGCTGCCCAACCTCATTCGCGAAAGCAGCATCTCGATGCTGACGAACCTCATGCAGGCGGGACGCAACGAAGGCATGCAGCTGCTCGACGATGCGCTCCTCGACCTCGTCACCCGCAAGGTCGTGACCCCGCGCGACGCCTACATGAAGGCATCGGACAAGGGCCGCTTCGAGCCGCTGCTCGAGCGCGAGTAGCCCCGGCCGCTCGAAGTCGCCGCTTCGTCACGCCGCCGCAACCGGTTGAACACCGCGGTCGGAGATCCTTTCCCTGCACAGAAAGGACCGCCGATCCCGATGCGTCTCGCGCCCGCACTCTCCCGCCTGCAGGAGCTCGAACTGGGGCTCTGTCTGCGCCTCTCGCAGGCCCAGCGGCGGCGGAGCGCGCTCCACTTCTTCCGCGCGGTGTCGAAGGCCGGCGACGGCCTTCTCTGGTTCGCGCTCGCCGGACTCCTGCCGCTTCTCGCCGGCGCGGCCGCGCTGCCCACCGTGCGCCGGATGGCGACGGTCGGTATCGCCGCGGCCCTGGTCTCGAAAGCCCTGAAAATGCTCACGGGCCGATCGCGACCGTTTCGCGCCCACACCGGCGTGCTGCTCGGCGCGGCGCCGCTCGACCGCTACAGCTTCCCCTCCGGCCACACGCTCCACGCCGTCGCCTTCTCGATCGTCGTGCTCGCAACCTACGGCCTCCTCGCCTGGCTCCTGGTGCCGTTCACCCTCGCGGTCGCTCTCTCGCGCGTCGTCCTCGGGCTGCACTATCCGACCGACGTCGCGGCCGGCGCCGCCGTCGGCGCTCTTCTCGCGTTCGTCACGCTGGCGCTCGGCTGACCCGCGGCACCCTCCCCGCCTTGGCCCCCTCCTCGCCGCCCGCCCGCTCGCCAACGGCGACGCTCGCGGTCTCCATCCCGGACATCGAGCGGGGTCCGCAGGGCGCAGAGCGATCCCGTCTCCGCGTCCTCTACCTGTCGGATGTCTACTTTCCGCGCGTCAACGGCGTCTCCACCTCGATCGCGACCTTTCGCCGCGAGCTCGCGCAGCGGGGCGTCGACGTGCCACTGCTCTGCCCGGCCTATGACGCCGACGGCATCGAGCGCGCTCCAGCCGCCCCGGCCGCCTCGCTCTCCCATCCAGGACGCCCCGCAGGCAGGATCGTGCGGCTCGCGGGCTTGCGGGTGCCGTTCGATCCCGAGGATCGCTGGGTTCCGGCGCACCGCTTCCGCGCCGCTGCGGCGCACACTCCAGACTTCGATCACCTCGACCTGATCCACATCCAGACGCCGTTCGCTGCCCATCGCGCCGGCGTCGATCTCGCCCGGCGGCGCGGCGTGCCGGTGGTCGAGACCTACCACACCTATTTCGAGCACTACTTCGAGCACTATCTGCCCTTCCTGCCGGCAAGCGTCTGTCGGCGGTTGGCGCGCCGCCTGACGCTCCGGGCAGCGCGGGAGCTCGACCGGATGGTCGTGCCGTCGACCGCGATGCGCGACGCGCTCGGCGAGTACGGCGTGACGACGCCGATGAGCGTGATCCCGACCGGCATCCGCCCGGACTCTCTTGGAGTGGGCGACGGCGCGCGCTTCCGCGCCCGGCACGCGATCGCCGCTGACCGCCCGGTCCTCGTCCACGTCGGCCGGATCGGCCACGAGAAGAACCTGCTCTTTCTGTTGCAGGCTTTCGAGCGCGTCGTGCGGGCACTGCCGTCAGCCCTTCTGATCGTCGCCGGCGAAGGGCCGGCGCGCGCCGAGCTGCAGCGCGCCGCCTCCGCCCTCGGTCTCAATGGCCACCTGCTCTGGCTGGGCTACCTCGACCGCGAGCGCGAGCTCGCCGACTGCTACCGCGGCGGCGACGCCTTCGTCTTCACCTCGAAGACCGAGACCCAGGGGTTGGTCCTGCTCGAAGCGATGGCGCTCGGCGTGCCGGTCGTCGCCCTCGCCGAAATGGGCACCCGCGACCTCCTCCTCGAACGGCGCGGCGCGCTGGTTGCCGAAGAGAATCTCGACGACTTCGCCGGCAAGTGCCTGGAGCTCCTCCGCGATCCCGCCCTGCGGGCGCGCCTCGCCGCGGAGGGGCCCCAAGTCGCCGCCGATTGGTCGGCCGGAAGAATGGCCGCCCGCCTCGAGGGCCTCTACGACGAGATGCTCGCCTGAGTCACTTCTTTTCGGGAATCTCGGTCTCCTCGAAGACGGTGGACTGCAGACCGGAAACCTGGTCGACGACCGCCACGGCGACGCGTTGCCGGCCCGGCGAGAGGCGCACTTCGGCACGGTGGTACCAGGTTGCGGCGAGCGCCTGCTCGAGATCGCCTTCGGGAATGACGATCGGAACGATCGTGACGCCACTCTCCTGCAGCCGGCCGCGCGCGTCCTCTATCGAGACGCGGACCTCTACCGAGCCGCGGCGCTCGCTGCCCTGCGGGACGAGCGCGATCAGGCGAAGCGGAATGCCGACGGCGATCGGGACGATCTCGCCCGACTTCTTCTGATCGTCGGGCCTCCCGGCACCCAGACTCAGGCTGATCTCCAGAGGATTCTCGGTCTGGCCGAGAGTCGCCGCGGCGGTGAGCGCGGTCGTCACTCGATCGCTCGCACCGCGACGGCGGAAGCTCTCGCGGTGGCGCACGGTGAGGTCGGCCCGGCGGGTCCGCACCTCGATCCGATGATCGTTCTCTCCCGCTTCGAGGCCGGTCGAGAAGCCGAGCGAGTAGGCGGCGTCGATGTCCGCCGTCACGCCTTCCAGGCGACGGTCGAGATCGCCCCAGATCGTGTAGGAGGCGCCCCCGGTGGCGCCGGTCAGCCGGGCGATGCTCGCGGCGGCTTCGGCGGCCCCGAAATCGTGCGGCAGGGGGCGAGCGGAGCTCGACCCGGCACCCCAGACGTCGGCTCCCCCCTCCGCGGGGGGTCGAACCACCGGCGAGAGGCTGTAGACGGTCACGCGGGCGTTCTGCGCGCCCTGGATCATCTCCTCGAACTCCATGAGCAGGGTCTGGCCCGCGAGCTCGAGCGCAGGTCCCCGGTTGGTGTCGGAGGAGACGAGGGCGCCGCGCTTCTGGTCGAGCGCGTCGAGCAGGAACTGCGCCGGGTTGGCCTCGATACCTGCCGTCGCGAGGACGACCACCTTGCGGCCTTCGAGCGCCGCCAAGGAATCGACCAGCTGACCCAGCGCCGCGATCGACCGCCGTTCGCGATCGATCTGCTGCTCCCCCCAGGAGACGATTGCCTGCTCGATCGTCCGCGCATCGCCGCCGTAGGTTCCGAGGTCGCGGATCTCGCGCTGCAGCTGCCTCTCCTCTCCGAGGCCGAGCGCCGCGAAGGACGGCCGGCGCTCGATCTGGTCGAACGCGGCCGCGATGGCGGCCGGGTCCGTCGTCGCCGGCGCGACAATCTGCAGCCGCTGATCGAACGCCGCCACCGTCACCCGGTCGGCGCCCGCCGGCCGCGCGCGCAGGTACTCCCGCAGCTCCTGGATCGCAGTCTTCCTGTCCTGACTCTCGAGCGCGGTCTGATCGATGTAGAGAATGAGATTCGTCGGAGCGACCCCCTGGACAGGAGTCCCCGGGACCGTCGCGATGCCGCCGGTCGGCGGCAAAGCTGGAGCGGCCGCCGCGGTCGCCCCCGCGAGGCGCGGGCCGGCGAAGTACTCGATCGCCACCGGGCGGCCGTCCACGAGGAGCTCGAAATCGTCCCTGCCGAGGTCCAGAATTCGTTGCTTCGCCTTATCGGTCACCACGACGTCGACGTTCACGACCTCGACGTCAACGCGCTCGGCGAAATCTTCCGCGGCGGCGGTCGCCGGCGGCGACTCCTGAGCGAGCGCGCTCGCTCCGTTCGATCCGCCGGCCAGCACGAACAGGAGCAGCGTTGCGTGTCGAAGGACTCGATCCTGCGGTGAATGCATCTCTTGCCTCCGGGTCCGCGTAGCGCTGTTGGACGTTCCGTCCGAGGCGCGTCCGCGGACCGTTGCCGGTCATTTCTTCCCGGGAATCTCGATCTCCGCGAAGGTGGTGGACTGCAGTCCCGAAACCTCGTCGAGCACGGCGACCGCGACTCGCTGGCGCCCCGGCGCGAGACGCATCTCGGCGCGGTGGTACCAGGAGCTCTCCATCGCTCTCGCCATCTGACTCTCGGGCACATCGATCGGCACGATCGCGGCGGAGCTCTCGAGCATGCGGCCGCGGGCGTCCTGGATCGCCACCCGCACCGACACGCGCCCGCGACGCAGCTCGCCCTCCGGAACGAGGGTCACGAAGCGCAGCGGAATGCCGACCGTGAGTGGCACGGACTGGCCCGACCGCTTCTTGCCCTCGCCCTTGCCGGCGCCGAGCTGCAAGGTGATTTCGAGCGGATTCTCGGCCTGGCCGAAGGTGACCGCGGCGGCGAGCGACGCTTCGGCCCGCTGCGGGGCGGAGCGGCGCCTAAAGCTCTCGCGATGGCGCACCTCGAGCCCCGCCCGCAGCGCGCGCACTTCGATCTTGTGGTCCTTCTCGCCGGCCGCGGCGCTGGTCGAGAAGCCGAGCGAGTAGGCGGCGTCGCCGTCCGCCGTGACCGCCGCGAGGCGAAGGTCGAGATCGGTGCCGACGGTGAACGAGGCTCCCCCGGTCGCCCCCGCGAGCCGCGCGACGCTCGATGCGGCTTCGACGACCCCTGTGTCGCGCGGCAGCATCCGCGCGGAGGTGGCCCCGGTGCCCGCGAACTCCGCATTGTTGTCGGGTGGCGGCGGGGTACCGGGCGACACGGTGTAAAAGGCCACCCGGGCGTTCTGCGCGGCCTGAACCATCTGCTCGAAGGCAAGCAGCAGCTCCTGGCCCCGCACTTCGAGAGTCGGGGCGCGATTGGTGTCGGAGGAGGTCAGCTTCACCGGACCCTGGCGCTGCTGGTCGAGGGCGGCGAAGAGTCCCCGCGCCGGAAAGCCCTGGATCCCGGCGGTCGCGAGCACCACCGCCTTGCGCCCTTCGACCGCCGCCAGGGCGCCCACCAGACGCTCCAGGGCGACGATCGAGCGCCGCTCCCTCTCGAGCTCCTGCTCGGCCCAAACGGTGATCTCGTGCTCGAGGCGCAGCGCCTCGGCCCGCCGGGTCGTCACGACACGCTCGAAGCCTTCTTGGCTCGGCCTGCGCCCCAGGGAGGCCTCGACCCGCAGGGCGTTCTTGCCGTAGGCCCGCACGTCCTGCTCGAGCCGGTTCTTCTCGCTCAACCCGAGCAGCGCCCGCACGGGGACCTTCTCGAGCTCGTCGAGCGCCGCGACGATGCTCGCGCGATCGGTGGTCGGCAGGAGCAGCACGCGCAGGTTCTGCTCGAAGGCCGCGACCATCACGCGATCGTCGCCGACCGGCCGCGCCGCGAGAAACTCGCGCAGCTCCTCGACGGTCTGCTGGCGCACGCGGTTCTCGAGCGCGGTCTGGTCGATGTAGAAGATCAGGTGGGTCGGCGGGGTCAGCGGCGCAGCGGTCGCCGGGAGGGGCGCGATCGCGAGCTCGGGGATTCTCTCCGGAGAGAGCGCCTGGGGCGCCGCAGGCGCCCCCGCGAGCCGCGGCGCCGCGAAGTACTCGATCGCCACAGGGCGGCCGTCGACGAGAATCTCGAACTCGTTCCGTCCCAGGTCCAGGATCCGCTTCTCGTTGCGGTCGGTCACGATGACGTCGACATTCACGACCTCGACTTCGACGCGCTCGGCGAAGCTCTCGGCGGGGGTTTGAGCGGCAGGAGGCGGAGCCTGGGCGAGAACTGCCCAGGAGTCCAGCCCGATTCCGAGGCCGAGCGCCGCGAGAAGAGTTTGCATCTGCCTTGGCTTCATCTTCCACCTCCTCGAGCTGGTGAGCTGTCCACGCCTCAATTCGCTTCCGGGATCTCGAGCTCCACAAAAGTCGTCGATTGCAGCCCCGACACCTCGTCGAGGACCACGACCGCGACCCGCTGCGGACCCGGTGCCAGGCGCATCTCGGCGCGGTGGTACCAGGACGAGGCCATCGCCTTCGCCATCTGCGCCTCGGGGACGACGATGGGAACGATCGCGGCGGTGCTCTCGAGCATTCGTCCCTGGGGATCCTGAATCGCCATCCGAACCGAGACCCTACCGTTGCGCACCTCGCCTTCGGGGACGAGGGTCACGAAGCGCAGCGGAATGCCGACCGCGAGCGGTACGACCTGACCGGAATTCTTCTTGCCTTCGCTCTTGCCGACACCGACCTTCAGGGTGATCTCCAGCGGATTCTCTGCCTGCCCGAAGGTCACTGCAGCGGCGAGCGCCGACTCCGCGCGCTCGGGCGCCTCTCGCCGCTTGAAGCTCTCGCGGTGGCGCACTTCGAGGTCGGCCCGGCGGGTACGCACTTCGATCTTGTGGTCCTTGTCGCCGGCCGCGGCACCGGTCGAGAAGCCGAGCGAATAGGCGGCGTCGATGTCGGCGGTGACGGCCTCGAGGCGGCGGTCGAGATCGTCCCCGATGTTGTAGGAGGCGCCGCCCGTCGCCCCGGCCATGCGCGCGATGCTGGATGCGGCCTCGACCGTCGCCATGTCGCGCGGCAGCGGCTTCGCGGCGGCCTCCCCCGGCCCGGCACTGCCGAATTCGGCGCTGTTTTCGGCGGGAGGCTGGACCACGGGCGAGACCGTGTAGAAAGCCACCCTTGCGTTCTGGGCGGCGCGAACCATCTGCTCGAATTCGCGCAGCACCTCTATCCCGCGCAGCTCGAGTGTGGGTGCGCGGTCCGCCTCGGTGGAGATCACCAGTTGGCGCTGTTGGTCGAGGGCGGCGAAGAGGCCGCGGGCGGGAAAGGCCTGGATCCCCGCCGTCGCGAGGACGACGGCCTTGCGACCCTCGGCTGCACCCAGAGCCCCGACCAGTCGCTCGAGGGCGACGATCGAGCGCCGCTCGCGATCGATCTGCTGCTCCGCCCAGTTGGTGATCTCGTTTTCGAGCCTGAAGATCTCGCTCTGCTGCATTCGGGCCCCGCGCAACTCCGCCGACGCGCCGCTCAGGCGCATGCGGTTGCGGCCGTAGGCACGAATGTCCTGTTCCAACTGCCGCTTCTCGCCGCTGCCGAGCCGGGCGAGCGACGGCCGGTTCTCGAGCTCGTCGAGCGCCTGGGCGATCGCCGCCGGGTCGGAGGTCGGCAAGAGGAGGACGCGCAGGTCCTGTTCGAACGCCGCCACCATCACGCGGTCGCCGCTGGCGGATCGGGCGCGCAGGAACTCGCGCAACTCCCGGACGGTCTCGAAGCGGGCACGATTCTCGAGTGCGGTCTGGTCGACGTAGAGAATCAGGTTCGCCGGCGGGATCGGCTCCGGAAGCGGCGACGGGGCGACCGGAAGCAGAGCGAGACTCTCCGCCGCAATCGCCGGCGCAGCAGGGAGGCGCGGCGCCGCGAAGTACTCGATCGGCACCGGACGGCCGTCCACGAGGAGCTCGAAATCGTCCTCATTCAGATCCAGCACCCGTCTCTTCTCGCGGTCGGTCACGATGACGTCGACATTCACGACCTCGACCTCGACGCGCTCGGCGAAGGGCTCCGGCTGGGCTTCCGGCTCCTGGCCCAAGGCGGGCAGCAAGGTCCCGGCGGCGAGGAGGACCGCGATCGCGAGCAGCCTGCGCGCGGACACCGGATTCGCAGCGGATCGCATGGATGGATCTCCCGACGGTTCGAGGCGAGACTTCGGACTCGCTGATCCACAAAGCAAGAGCTGTGCCGCCGTTGGTCGCGGGCTCCGGCACTCGGGATCCAAAGCGGGCTCCTATCTGAGGCGTGGTCGCCCACTTTGGATCCCGAGCGCCCTCGCCTCGCGGTGAGACGAGGTTGGTGAGACGCGCGCCTGCGGCCGCCCGGCAATCAGTCCGCTGCGAGAACCTCGATCTCCACGAACGCCGTCGATTGCACGCCCGAGAGCTCGTCGACGACGACGACCGCGACACGCTGGGGCCCTGGCGCGAGGCGCATCTCGGCGCGGTGGTACCAGGAGCTCGCGAGGGCGAGCTGCATCTGGTCTTCGGGAACGACGATCGGCACGAGCGCCGCCGGGCTCTCGAGCAACCGGCCACGGGCATCCTGAATCGCCACCCGCACGGAGACCTTGCCGCGACGTACGTCTGCTTCGGGAACGAGAGTCAGGAGGCGGAGCGGCATGCCGACGGCGAGCGGCACGATCTCTCCCGTCTTCTTCTTGCCGTCCGGCTTGCCGGCGCCCAGCTGCAGCGTGATCTCGAGCGGATTCTCGGCCTGCCCGAAGGTCACGGCGGCGGCGAGAGAGGCGGCCGCCCGGTCGGGGGCCGAGCGCCGCCGGAAGCTCTCCCGGTGCCGGACTTCGAAGCCGGCCCGGCGCGTCCGCACCTCGATGCGGTGGTCCTTGTCGCCCTCCTCGGCCCCGGTCGTGAATCCCAGGGAGTAGCTGGCATCGACGTCCGCCGCCACCCCTGTGAGCCGGCGGTCGAGGTCGCTCCCGATCGTGAAGGACGCTCCGCCCGTGGCCCCAGCCATACGGGCGATGCTCGACGAGGCCTCGACCGCTCCGAAGTCTCGCGGCAGCGGGCGGTCGGCGTTCGGTCCGGCGCTGCCGAACTCCGCACTGTTCTCGACCGGCGCCTCGGTGCCCGGCGCCACGGTGTAGAAGGCGATGCGCGCGTTCTGCGCGGCCTGAATCATGCGCTCGAAGTCGGCGAGGAGCGCCAACCCCCGACCCTCGAGGGTCGGCGCCCGATTGGTGTCGGTCGTGGTCGCGACGCCGCGCTGCTGATCGAGGGCGGCGAGCAGCGGAACCGCTGGATTGGCCTGGATTCCCGCGGTGGCGAGCACCACGACCTTCCGGCCCTCGGCCGCGGCGAGCGCGTCGACCATCTGTGCGAGCGCAGCGATCGATCGCTGCTGGCGATCGAGCTGTTGCTCGGCCCAGGCGACGATCTCGTGCTCGATGCGCTGCGCCTCGGCGAGCCGGAACCGCGGCGGGAAGCGCGCCGCGTCGCGGCCGTAATTTCGGATGTCGTGCTGGAGCTGCATGCGCTCGCCGTTGCCGAGCCGCGCAAGGGAGGGGCGATTCTCGAGCTCCTCGAGCGCCTGGTGGATGCGGGCCCGGTCGGAGGACGGGAGCAGGAGGACGCGGAGGTTCTGCTCGAACACCGCCACCGTCACGCTGTCTCCCCCTTCGGCGCGCGTCGCGAAGAACTCACGCAGCTCCCGGAGGGTCTCGTGGCGGGCGCGATTCTCGAGCGCGGTCTGATCGACGTAGAGGATGAGATTCGTCGGCGGGATCGGTTCCGGCGGCGGGGTCGCAGCCACCGGGAGCGTGGCGAGGTTCTCCGGCGCGAGTGCGGGTGCGGCAGGGGCGCGCGGCGCCGCGAAGTACTCGATCGGCACCGGGCGGCCGTCCACCAGAAGCTCGAAATCGTCCTCATTCAGGTCCAGGACCCGTCGCTTCTCGCGGTCGGTCACGATGACATCGACGTTCACGACCTCGACCTCGACGCGCTCCGCAAAGGGCTCTTCGGAGGCTTCCGGCGCCTGTGCCAAGCCAGGAGCTCCTGCAATTGCAAGCGCGAGGCCGGCGAACAGGCAGAGAACTTGCGACCAGCGAAGGCAGACGGACAAGTAGGAACCTCGACTTCCTTGGCTTCTTCGGACTCTACTGTCGGGAGAGCAAGGCCTGTGCCGGAAACCGGCTCAGGCCTGGGTGCCGCCGCGCAGAGAGAGCGCGGCGTCGGCGCGGATGAGGAGCGATTTGACCGGCAGGTCGTAGTCGCAGGCGGCCTCGCAGAAGCCGGCGCAGTGGGTGCAGTGGGCGGCGCGTTCGGCGGCGACGAGCCTGGCGTAGGACTCGACGGCGCGGCCCTCCTGGCCGTAGTCGTGGAAATACATCGAGAAGCGCAGGATGTCGGCGATCCGCACGTCGTCCGGGCAGGCCGGCTCGCAGGCGTTGCAGAAGCGGCAGACCTCGGTCGAGAAGCGCGCCTGGTACTCGTCGAGGAGCGCGAGATCGGCCGCGGCCAGGGGCGCTCCGGAGGCCGCCACGTACTCATCGACCTGCTTGCGGCTCGAGATCGAGATGATCAGGTTCGAGAGGCTGGGATTCGACAGCACCCATTTGAGCGCCGCCTGCTTGAAGCTCGTCTGGCGGTCGCGGAAGCGGTCGAGGTCGGCGCCCTTCGCTCCGGCGAGCGTCTTCATGGCGATGAAGCCGACGCCGGCGGCCGCCGCGCGGTCGATCAGCTGCTGCTGCTCGGGATAGTCGAGAAAGCTGTAGCGGCAGAGGAGGACGTCGAACTGCCCCGAGTCGATGGCGTAGCCCATCACCTGCGGCAGATCGCCGTCGTGCCCGGAGGCGCCGAGGAAACGGGCCTTCCCGGCCTGCTTCGCGACCGCGAACGCCTCGAGCATCTCCGGATCCTTCAGGCGGTCGATCCCCTGGTCGTCCGAGTGCCGGCCGACCTCGTGGTTGAGCACGATGTCGACGTAGTCCGTGCCGAGCCGCCGGAGACTCTCGTCGAGCATGTCGAGGAAGACCTGCTTCTTCGCTGGCTTGCCGATGTGATGCGGACACCACTTCGTCGTCAGGACGAACTTGTCGCGGCGGCCTTCGAGCGCCGCCGCGATCGCGCGCTCGGAAGCTCCGCCGCGGTAGCAGTGCGAAGTGTCGACGTAGTTGATGCCGCGCTCGAGCGCGTAGACGAGGACCTCCGGATCGTCGATGGGAAAGCCGCCGAAGCCGATCTCGGAAACCTGGAGGCCGGTGCGGCCGAGGGTGCGATAGCGCATGGACCCCGGCGCTGTCGGCGGTGTCGGCGAAGCGGGCAATGCCGGCGACGGCGGCGAGGATGCGGGAACGGGGGCCGCCTCCGGCGAGGCCGGTGCCGCCGCCTTCCCCTCCGGGCTACAGGCGATGCCCCCGACCATGCCGGCGCCCCCGGCGACTGCCGCGGCGGCGAGCCACTCCCGGCGCGACAGGCGGCGCGCCGGCGGGACTGGCGGGACCGGTGGCTTGCCCTCCTCGCTCATGCGTTTCCCTCCGCCGGGAGGTCGCGCCTGCCGGGCCCGAGGAGAACATAGAGCAGACAGAGGAAGAAGAGAAGCACGTAGACCTTGTTCGTGAACCAGAGGAGCTTCCAGAACGTCCACTCCGGGGCCCGCAGGTAGAAGAAGAACTTCGTCAGCACGACCGCCGATTCAGCGAGCGAAAGGGTCACGCCGTAAATCCAGGCGAAGTGCTGCCGCTGCCAGAGGAGGAGGGCCAACACCACGTGCGTGAGCGGCCAGAGATCCCACATCACCCCCGCTCCGGCGAGCGCCGCCGAGCCGACGCCGCCGGGGCCTCCCGGGGTTTCACCGGCGAGCGCGAGGGAGAGGCCGAAAAGGAGCGGCACGAGGTACTTCACGACCAGCGTCCAGCTGATCATCACCACCAGCGCGAAGACGGTGGCGACGATCCAGCGCGGCCGCGGCCCGGGGTTCATGCGGCTGGGACGGCCGTTGGAAGTCCGGGCGCCTGCGCTGCGCGCGCCGGGAGGAAGCGGACCAGCAGCAGCGCCGCGACCAGCGGCGAGGCGGCCCGCAGCAGGTAGAAGGCGTCGCCGCTGGTGACGTAGTTGGCGCTCGGGAAGACCGGCGCCAGCCAGTCGGCGATCAGATAGAAGTCGACGAAGAGGAGCGTGCCGCGAAAGATCCCGGCGGCGACGAGACCCGAGGCGCGGTAGAGCACCGTGCTGCCGACCTCGCGCGCCAGCGCGGTGACCAGGGCCGCGGCGACGAAGGCGGGCTCGCTGATCGAAAGACCGGGAGCGATCGCCGGCAGGGCGAGCGCCGTTCCGCACAGCAGCGAGAGCGTCCAGGCGGCGGGAGCGCCCCAACCCGCGAGAGCCTCCTCGAAGAGCCGCCCGCGGAGTGTCCGTTCGTAGAAGCGCACCGCCAGCAGGACGAGGAGCGGCAGCGCCCAGAGAGCCGTCGCCGCGCGGGTGGCGGCGAGCTGCTGATCGCCGTAGGTGAGGGTCAGCCAGCCGAGCTGGTAGGCGATGCCGATCGGCGCGAGATCGACGGCGATCGCCACGCCGATCCAGAGCAGGAGCTTCGTCCAGCGCAGGCCGGGTGCCGGAGGCGCAGCCCCGCCGGCTGGGGCAGGTGTCCCGCCGGAGGTCAGGGAGGGCGAGGGCAACGCCGACGGAATCGGCAGGCTGGGCTTCGGCGGCGGCAGGGCGGGCAGCGGAATGCCCGGCAGCCGCAGGCGCTGCGGCAGCGCCCCCGCGGCCGCTCGGCGCGCCTTCCGCTCCCGCGTCAGCAGGCCGCAGAGGAAGACCAGGCCCGGCAGCGCCCAAACCAGAAAGAGCCGCAGCGCATCGGGCTGGCCGTCGCCATAGCGCCCGGCGAACCAGGTCGCGCCGGCCGCCAGATCCAGGAGAAGCATGGCGAGCAAAGCGGTGCGGACTCTCAAGGTACGGGATTCTACGGCTTTCGATAGGCTCCAGCCTTCCCTTCGAGAGGAGAATTCCGATGCGCCCGACCCCCCGACTCTCCACGACCCTGGCCGCCACCGTCCTGGCGCTTGCCGCTGCGCTCGCCAGCGCCCAGACCTCGCCCGCGCCGCAGGCCGCACCGGCTTCACCCTCTTCACCCCCTTCCGCTACTTCAGCAGCCGCCCAGAACGCCGCCCACGCCGCGAAAATGGCCAAGGAGCACCAGCACGACACGGCGGCGGCCAGCCCGGCCACGGTGCCCCCGCCGGCACAGGCGGTCGCCGCCGAAGAGATCGCCTACGCGACCCTCGACGGCGTTACCGTCAAGGGCTACTTCGTGCGGCCCTCGCAGGTCGCACCGGGAGGGAAAGCGCTGCCGGCGCTCATCGTCATCCAGGAGTGGTGGGGACTGAACGACAACATCCGCGCCATGGCCCGGCGCTTCGCCGGCGAGGGCTACGCCGTGCTCGCGGTCGACCTCTACGAGGGCAAGGTGGCGACCACCTCCGAGGCTGCGATGGCGACGATGCAGGGAGCCATGGAGAAGCCGGCGCGCCTGCTCGACAACCTCCGGCAGGCGCACACCTTCCTCGCGACCCAGGCGGGCGCCACCCGGATCGGCGTCGTCGGCTGGTGCTTCGGCGGCGGCTGGGCACTCGAGACCGCGCTCGCCATTCCGGACGGCATCGACGCCGCGGTCATGTACTACGGCCGCACCCAGAGCGATCCGAAGGCGCTTGCCCCGCTCCAAGCACCGCTCCTCGGTCTCTTCGGGGGCAAGGATGAGGGCATTCCGGTGGACGGAGTGCGCCAGATGGAGCACGAGCTCGTGAAGCTCGGCAAGAACGCCACCATCGTCATCTACCCCGAAGCCGACCACGCCTTCGCCAATCCGACCGGCAACCGCTACCTCGCCGGGCCGGCGACCGACGCCTGGGAGAAGACGATGGCCTTCTTCGCCCAGCATCTCAAGAACTGACCCGTGGCGAGCCGAGCGTAACCAACGTGAGTCGCACGCCGCCCGCCAGGCTCGTCTATTCGACCGCCGCGGGCTCGGTCTGCCCGCGCTGCGGCTGGCCGAGGAACGACTGCCGCTGCGCAGCGAATCTCGACCAGCCAGTGCCGGAGAGAATCGTCGCCCGCCTCCGCCTCGAGAAGTCGGGGCGGGGCGGCAAGAGCGTCACCGTGATCGACGGGCTGCCGCAGAACCGCGACTTCCTGCGCGGGCTCGCCACCGAGCTCAAGAAGGCCTGTGGCGCCGGCGGCACGGCCGCAGACGGCGCCGTCGAGATCCAGGGCGACCGGCGCGAGGTGCTGCGCTCGCTGCTCGCGGCGAAGGGCTATACGGTCAAGGGTTAGAAACGGCTAGAAGTAGCCGAGCGCCCGCAGGCTGCGCTCGAGCTCGGCGTCGATCTCCACGTCGATCTCCGACTCCGATGCCGGCGCGCTGCCGCCGTGGCGCGCCAGCGCGGCCGCGAGCCTGCCTTCGAGCCACAGGGCGCGCAGCGGGCGCGGCAGCCCGGGATCGAGCAGGTTCGTGCGTTCGTCCGGATCGCTCGTCAACCGGAAGAGCTCCCGGTCGGGAAGTGTGCGCTGCGCGGCGGACGCGGCTTCCGACTTCGCCGCCCAGCCGGCGGTCGCGCGGTCGCCGCCGAAGACGATCGACTTCCATCCCCCCGCGACCGTCGAGGTCGACTCCGCCCCCGGCCGCGCGAGCCAGGCAAAGGAGGTCTGCCCGTCCTGCGCCCCGCCGGCGACCGGGCGATCCGCTCGATCCGGACGCTCCGCGACCAGCAGGCGGCGCACATCGCGTCCCGGCAGGTCGGGTGCCGCCGGGGCTCCGGCGAGGGCGAGGAAGGTCGGCACGATGTCGATCTGATCGACCGGTGTGACGAGGCTGCGTCCCTCGGCCCCGCTCCGTTGGCCCTCCGGCAGACGGAGGATGAACGGGATGCGCAACATCTCCTCGTAGAGCGTGAAGCCGTGCTTCCAGCCGCCATGATCCAGGAACTCCTCGCCGTGGTCCGAGGTCAGCAGGACTGCGGTCGAGGGCGCGAGGTCGCGGCGCTCCAGCTCGTCGAGGAGGTCGCCGAAGGCGGCGTCGTTCTGCGCGATCTCGGCATCGTAGAGAGCGCGCGCGGCGGCGGCGCGGCTCTCCGCCGCTGCGCCGACGAGCGCCGCGAGCGCGTCGGAGCCCGCGCAGCAGGCCGACTCGACCTCGACCTCCGGCGCCAGCCGGCGGCGAAACTCCTCCCGCGGCCGGTAGGGATCGTGCGGATCGAGGGTGTGCACGACGAGGAGAAAAGGCTTCGCCGCCGGCCGCTGCCCGCGCGCCTCGAGCCAGGCGAAGACCTCGCGATTCATCTCTGCGGCGTCGAAATGCTGGTGCTTCCTCCCTTTGCGGTGGGCGAGATAGCGGAAGGTGTCCCAGCCCTGGGCGAAGCCGAAGCGCGCCACGATGTTGGCGTTGGTCGTGAAGAGCGCCGTTTCGTAGCCGGCCGTCTGCAGGCGCTCGGCGAGCGTGTCGACGCTCTCGGGGATGCGCTGCGAGCGCAGCTCGGCCCCGTGCGCGGGCGGAAAGAGGCCGGTGAGGATCGTGGCCACCGCCGGTTTGGTCCACGAGCTCTGGGCGCGGGCGTGGGAGAAGAGGAGCGCGTCGGCAGCGAAGCGGTCGATGCGCGGCGAGGTCGGGCGCGGGTAGCCGTAACAGCCGAGATGGTCGGCGCGCAGCGTGTCGATGAGATAGACGATGAGATTCGGGCGCGGCTCCGCGCTGGCCGCGGCCGCTTCGGTCGCTTCTGGCGTTGCGACCGTCGCGCCGGGTTCGCCCGCGCCGCCGGTTGTCGGCACGGCGGAGCGCAGGCGCGGCTGTTCGAGGCGCAGACCGCTCACCCGGACGACGCCGTCCGCCCCGGGCGCGCGCAGGGCGAAGCGGACGAGCGCCGGCTCTGCCGACGCGGCGACGAGCTCGATCCGGCCGGCGCCGCCCGGCGAAACCACCTTCCGGACGACGTCTCGACTCTCCTCTTCGACCGTGAGCGCGAGCTGCGTGCTGCCGCTCGCCGCGACCGCATCCCAGGCGATCCGCGCACCGGGAGCGAGATCGAATGCGCCATCGACAGCCGAGCCCGCGGGCAGGGTGAGGGTCCCGCCGGCGGCGTCGATCCCCGGGAGCTCGGTGGTTTGCTGGGTCTGGGGGTCTTGCCGGTCCCGGCGGTCGCCGGCGCCGCTGAAGCGCACGCCGTCCCAGGCGACCGCCCAGGGCGCCTCCTCGCGCCCCGTGTTGAAGCGCGCATAGCGCAGCTCGAGGAGGTTCTCCCCGGCGCGCAGCCGGGCCGCCGGCAACGAGAAGCGCAGCGTCGTCGGGTCCGGACCGATCTCCTGCTCGCCGGCCGTAGCGCCGTTCGCCCGCAGCTCGACGCGCTGGCTGGGACCTCCCGCGAACGGAAAGGACCAGCCGCGCAGCCGCAGCTCGAGATCGCGCGCCTCGACGAGCTCGAAGGAGAGCCGCGAGCGAGCTCCCGCCCCCCAGATGAAGCTCGTCGCGCCGCTCCTCTCGGGTGCGGCCCAGCCCTCGCGCAGATGCGCGCCTGCCGCGGGCTCGCCGATGTCGATGGCGCGCGTTTCCGCCGACAGCCGAAGCGCGGGCCCGAACGCCGCCAGATCGAGGCGCTCGTAATCGTCCGCACCCGTCGGCGCTTCTCCCGCCGGGGACGAAGGCGGACGGCAGCCGGACGTTCCCCCGGCGGCAACCAGCAGCGTGAGCAGTGCGGTGAACTTCAGCAAGCGGCTTCGAGGATGTCGATCCTGTCGGGCGAGTTCGGGACGACGCAGAGAAACTCGAACGGCGCCTCGAGAACGGTGTAGGAGTGCGGCATGCCGGCCGGGATGTAGAGGGTGTTGCCGGCCGCGACCTCGTGGACCGTGTCGCCGACCGTCATCCGCGCCCGGCCGGCGAGGACGTACTGCTCGTGCTCGACCAGATTGGTGTGCAGCGGCATACCTCCGCCTTCGCCCATGATGAAGCGCCGCAGCGCGAAGTTGGGCGCGCCGTCGCCGGGGCCGACCAGCACCTGCACCTCGGTCGCCTTGCCGGCGGCCACGACCTTCTTCTCGACCTCTTCGGCCCGTTTCACCGCGGCCGTCGGCAGCTCTGCGCTCATCCCGTTCTCCCCGGCTCGGACCTCAGCTTCGTGGAGGAGAATCGTACGCGATCCTGTCCCGCGGAACACGAGCACGGCGCCCGGACCGCACTGCCCGGACCGCTCCGGCGAGCGCCACGAGCGCAGCCAGCAGGCCCGCCGCGAAGCCGGCCTTCGCACCGGAAGCGCCGACGAGGCCGCGGACCGAACCGAAAATGGCCAGCCCGGCTGCCGTGCCGGCGACGTAGGCGGCGCGCTCCCAGGCGGGGCCCAGTCCAGCGATACGAGGCCAGCGCTCGCCCTCCGCGGCGGCGAGCACCGGCGGCGACGACGTCACAATCCCGCGCAGGCGATCCCAATCCCAGGCGAGGAGCGCGGCGGCGGCAAAGAGCATCGGGCCGGTGACCAACGGCGTGCCCCGGAAGTCGAGCGCCACCGTGATGACGAAGATGTTCAGCGCCACCGGAAAGAAGACGATCGCCCCGAGGGTTGCGGCGCGCGGCACCAGCATGAGGAGCCCGGCCACGACCTGCGTCGCGCCGAGGAACTGCCAGTAGCCGCCGGTCTGGTACATCGCCTCGAAGAAGGCGCCGACCGGACTCTCGACCGAAATCTGGGTGAAGCGGTGGCCCATGAACTTCACCCAGCCGGTCGGGATGAAGGCCATGGCGAAGAGACAGCGCGTCGCGAGGACCACCCGGTAGAGCAGCGGACTCGCCCGCGCCCGGGCATGCAGTCGGTCGAGAAAGGCGATCGCAGGGTTCATCGATGGCACCGCAATCTTCTACGCCTGTCCCTGGCGATTGTTACCGCTTCGCGGGAGCGACGGGTCGCGGGCCCGCGACAGCCAGCGCGATGCTGGAGAGGACCAGCAGGCCCGAGAGCACCAGCCGGGCGCCGAGCTCTTCGGAAAGCAGCAGCACTCCGCCCAGAGCCGTGAGCACCGGGACGCCGAGCTGCACCAGCCCGGCCGAGAGCGGCCTGAGCCCGGGCAGCGCCGCGTACCAGATCGCGTAGCCGACTCCCGAGGTGAGCGCACCTGAGAACACGGCGAGGGCGATACCCCCCAGGCTCGCGTGCGGGGAAGATGTCGTCCACCCCACTAGCGGCAGTGCGAGCATGGCGAGGAGCATGGCGAGCGCGAGCGGTGTCGCGCGCGCGAAGTTTCCGGCGGTGACCGCCAGCGGCGCCGCTCGTTCGTTTCGCCCGCGCAGACTGTAGATCCCCCAGGCGACGCCAGCTGCAGCCATGCCGAGCGCCGCGAGCGGCGGCGCACGCTCTCCTGCCGCGGAAGCCGCGACGCCTGGCAGAGTGAGCCAGCCGAGTCCGGCGAGCGCGAGCGCCAGGCCAGCGCCGTCGTAGCGGGTGAGGCGATGCCCGGAGAGCAGGCCGCCGACGAGCATCGTAATCTGCACGAAGCCGAAGAGGATCAACGCCCCGACGCCGGCGGAGAGCTCGACGTAGGCGAGCGAGAAGGCGATGGCGTAGGCGAAGAGCGCCGCAGCCGAGGCCCAGCCGCCGGCGAGGCGGGGGGCGCCGGGCCGCAACGGCCGCGCGAACAGCAGGAGCCCGAGGACCACCGCGCCGCTCGTGAGCCGCACCGCGGTGAAGCTCGCCGGATCGATCGCCTGCGAACGCAGCGCCGCCCGGCACAGCCAGGAGTTGCCGGCGAAGGCGACCAGCGCGCCGCCGGTCAGGACAGCCGTGCGAAAGGGGCTCGCCGTTCTACTCCTCGCCCATCAACTGGAGGTCCAGAAGGTCCTTGGGTCGGCCGGTGGCGCGCTTGTTGCGAATCATCGCGGCGCGGCCGATGAACGGCAGGTCGAGTCCGGAGTGCGACACGATCGCGTGTTCGAGCCAGGCTTCCTCGAATGAGATGCCGGTCAACTCGGTCGCGAGATCGATGCGATAGGGCGGCATTCCCATCTGAAAGACGACGCCGGGGGTCCGCAAGTCCTCTTCGGTCAGGTCGAAAAGGGGAGCGCCGAAATCCCCCAGGGCCGCAAAGACCCGCGCGGCGTTGTCGGGTGTCGGCTCGACGAAGAGATCGAAATCTCCGGTCGCGCGCGGTTGGGCCCAGTAGCCGAGCGCATGGGCGCCGACGACCAGGAACCTGACCTCACGGGCGCAGAACGCGCGCAACAGATCGAGGGCGTCCGGCGGGATCGGGAGGGAGCTTGCCGACGATGCCATAAGCCTCCTGGCTCATTTGGAAAACGCGGAGGAAGCGATCGACCGGTGCGATTCGGGACCAGAACTCGGCGTCGCGGCCCGCGTCGTCGGCCTCCCTGTGCGTCGTCTTGCGAACCGGAATCGAACGCGGGTCCATCGAAGAATTCTACGCTCAGGGCCGGTGGGAGGCGAGTCGTCGTCCGATGCCATCGAGCCCGGGTTCCGCCCGCCGGATCGCCCCTTGCGGCCCACTCGAGAAGCGCCCTCCTCGAGTCGAGATATCGTTCGCGCGCACCCGGCATTCAAGAGTCGAACCCGAGAACGACCGCGAGGAGTCTCGTATGTCTGACGAGAAGAAGCGCCCCCCGACGGATGAGCGCCGCGCCGGCAGCGACCGGCGGCGGGAGGAACGGCGAAAGAAGGTGGTCCCGGTCGCGGTCGAGCGTCGCAAAGGCGGCGATCGGCGAGACGACGGGGACCGTCGCGGCCGCTGAGGAACCGGAGGGCCGACGGGGTCAGTCCTCGACTTTGAGCACCGCCAGGAAGGCCTCTTGCGGGATCTCGACGTTGCCGACCGATTTCATCCGCTTCTTGCCCTCTTTCTGCTTCTCGAGGAGCTTTCTCTTGCGGCTGATGTCGCCGCCGTAGCACTTGGCGAGAACGTCCTTGCGCAGCGCCTTGACGGTCGATCGCGCGACGATCTTCGAGCCGATCGCCGCCTGCAGGATGACCTCGAAGAGTTGGCGCGGGATGAGCTCCTTCATCTTGTCCACCAGGGCCTTCCCCTTGGGGTGCGCCTTCTGGCGGTGCACCATGATCGACAAGGCATCCACCGGCTCGCTGTTGATCAACACGTCGAGCTTGACGACGTCGCCCTCGCGGTAGTCGGAGAGCTCGTAGTCGAACGAGGCGTAGCCGCGGGACACCGACTTCAGCTTGTCGTAGAAGTCGTGGATGACCTCGGCGAGCGGGAAGTCGTATTCGATCAGGACGCGATCCGACGAGACGTACTGGAGGCTCCTCTGGATGCCGCGCCGGTCCTGCGACAGCGCGAGGATCCCGCCGACGTACTCGTCGCGGGTGACCATCGTCGCCTTGATGTAGGGCTCCTCGATCGACTCGACGCGCGACAGATCCGGCAGCTGCGCCGGGCTCGAGATCTCGATCTGGGTGCCGTTCGAGATGTTGACGCGGTAGCGCACGCCCGGCGCCGTCGTGATGAGAGCCAGATTGAACTCGCGCTCGAGGCGCTCCTGGATGATCTCCATGTGCAGCAGCCCCAGGAAGCCACAGCGGAAACCGAAACCCAGCGCCGTCGAGCTCTCGGGCTCGAAGGTGAACGAGGCGTCGTTCAGACGGAGCTTGTCGACCGCGTCCCGCAGGTCTTCGTAGTCCTCGGAGACCACCGGGAAGAGGCCGGCGAACACCATCGGCTTCACTTCCATGAAGCCGGGACAGGGGTCGAGCGTCGGGCGGTCGGGGTGGGTGACGGTGTCGCCGATCTTCGCCTGGATCAGGTCGCGGATGTTGGCGTAGACGTAACCGACCTCACCGACCGACAGCTCCTGCACCTCGCGCGGCTTCGGGTGGTAGGTGCCGAGCTCCTCGACCGTGTAGACCCTTCCGGCGGCGACGAACTTGATCTTGTCGCCGCGCTTCAGTGTGCCGTCGATGACCCGGATGAAACAGGCGACGCCGCGATAGGTGTCGTACCAGGAGTCGAAGAGCAGCGCCTTCAACGGCGCTTCCGGATCGCCGACCGGCGGCGGAATGTCGCTCACGATGCGCTCGAGGAGCTCGTCGATGCCGATGCCGGTCTTGGCCGAGGTGAGCACCGCGTTCGAGGCGTCGATGCCGATGACCTGCTCGACCTGCTCCTTGGCGCGATCGATGTCCGCCGACGGCAGGTCGATCTTGTTGATCACCGGCAGAAGCTCGAGTCCGCCGTTGACGGCGAGGTAGGCGTTGGCCAGCGTCTGCGCTTCGACCCCCTGCGCCGCGTCGACGATGAGCAGCGCCCCCTCGCAGGCGGCGAGCGAGCGCGACACCTCGTAGGAGAAGTCGACGTGCCCGGGGGTGTCGATCAGGTTGAAGACGTAGGTCTCGCCGTCCTTCGCCCGGTAGTCGAGTCGAACGGCGCGCGCCTTGATGGTGATGCCGCGTTCGCGCTCGAGGTCCATGTCGTCCAGGAGCTGGGCGTGCATCTCGCGCTGCGTCACCGCGCCGGTACGCTCGAGGATGCGATCGGCGAGTGTCGACTTGCCGTGATCGATGTGCGCGATGATCGAGAAGTTGCGGATGTGGGAGGCCGGAGGCATAGGTGTGGGACCGACAGCGGGGGCTCGCGAGCGGCGCCGCCGGGCAGGAGAGCTTATCAGGTCAGCCCCGGGGGACCGGTCTCGGCTAAACTTGGCGCATGAGCTTTGGATCGGCCGCGAATCCCGCCATCGGATCCACTGGCGGCTCCGCTGGAGGCTCCCGCGCGGGCTCCGGTTCCCCCACGGTCCCGGCGCTCCACTGCCGGGGTCTGGTCAAGCGCTACGGCGACCTCGTCGCCGTCGACGGGCTCGACCTCGAAGTGGCGGCGGGCGAGTGTTTCGGCCTGCTCGGCCCGAACGGCGCCGGCAAGACCACGACGGTCGAGCTCTTCGAGGGCCTGCTCTCTCCCGACGGCGGCACGCTCGAAGTGCTGGGCCTGCGCTGGAAGGGGGACGGCCAGAGGCTGCGGGCGCGGCTCGGCGTGCAGCTGCAGGAGACGCGCTTCCCGGAGAAGCTCCGGGTGACCGAGCTGGTCGAGCTCTTCCGCAGCTTCTACCGCGACGGTCTCCCTCCCGCGGCGGCGCTCGCCCTCGTCGGCCTCGAGGAGAAGCGGCGGGCGTTCGTGCGCGAGCTCTCCGGCGGCCAGAAGCAGCGCCTGTCGCTCGCCTGCGCGCTGGTCGGCGATCCGGAGGTGCTCTTCCTCGACGAGCCGACCACGGGACTCGACCCGGCCTCACGCCGCCAGATCTGGGAGATCGTCGAGCGGTTGAAGGAGCGCGGCCGGACGGTTCTCCTCACCACCCACTACATGGAGGAGGCGGCGCGCCTCTGCGACCGCGTCGCCATCATCGACCGCGGACGGATCCTGGCGGAGGGCGCCCCGGCCGTGCTGGTCGCCTCGCTCGGCGCCGAGCACGTCATCGAGGTCGAGACCGAATCCGAGATCCCGGAGGCGGCTCTCGCGGGTCTGCCCGGCGTCGAAGCGATCCGGCGCGACGGTACGACGGTCCGTCTCACGGTACGCGAGGTCCACCGGGCGGTACCGCCGCTGCTCGCGCGGCTGGCCGAGCGCCACATCGAAGCGCGCCGCCTCGCCACCCATCACGCGACCCTCGAGGACCTCTTCATCGCCCTCACGGGGCGGACCCTGGAAGGCGGCTCGGCGGTGGTCGCCTCCGGCGACGCCGCGGGGAGCGCTGCATGAGCACCTGGCGCGCCCGTGGGCCGCTCTCTTCCCCGCTCGTCCAGCTCACCCTGGCGCGTCTGCGCGAATTCCTGCGCGAACCCGAGGCGATCTTCTGGGTCTTTCTCTTTCCGGTCCTGCTGGCGATTGCCCTCGGTGTCGCCTTCCGCAACCGCCCGCCCGAACCGCTGCCGGTGGGCATCGAGGAGAATCCCGTCGCCGAGGCGCGGCTCGCGGCGCTCGCCGCCTCCGGGACACTCGCACCCCAGATCCTGACGCGGCCCGAAGCGGAGCATGCGCTCGCCACCGGTCGGCTCGCGCTCGTGGTGCTCGGCACCGATCCGCCCACCTACTGGTTCGACCCGACGCGGCCCGACAGCCGCCTGGCCCGACTCGAGGTCGATCAGGCGCTCGAACGCGCCGCCGGCAGAACCGATCGCTTCGAGCCCCAGGTGCTCGAGATGACCGAGCGCGGCGCGCGCTACATCGACTTCCTGGTGCCGGGCCTCCTCGGCATGAACCTCATGGGCACAGGCATGTGGGCGATCGGCTTCTCGCTCGTCCAGCAGCGTGCCGGAAAACTCCTGAAGCTCTTCATCGCCTCGCCGATGCGGCGCTGGCATCTGCTCGCGGCGCAGGTGCTGGCGCGGCTGGTCTTCCTGGCGCTCGAGGTGGCGATACTGCTCGGCTTCGCGGTCGTGGCGCTCGACGTCCCGATGCGCGGCTCGGTGGCCGCCGTGGCCGTGGTCTGCGTTCTCGGCGCGCTGTCGTTCGTCGGCCTCGGGCTCCTCGTGGCGGCGCGTCCACGGACCATCGAAGGTGTTTCGGGCCTGATGAACTTCGTCATGTTCCCGATGTGGATCTTCTCCGGCGTCTTCTTCTCGAACGAGCGCTTTCCGGCGGCTCTGCAGCCGTTCATCCAGGCGCTGCCGCTCACTGCGCTGAACGACGGTCTGCGCGCCGTCATGCTCGAGGGCGCTTCGCTCGTCTCGCAGGCGCCCGAGCTCGCGATTCTCGCCGGCTGGGGCCTGATCGGCTTCGCCGGCGCGCTCAAGCTCTTCCGCTGGAGCTGAACCCCTTCCGCGTCGGCTCGCAGGCCCTTCGCGTGCGGCGACACGGGAAGAGGCCAACCGTGAAACCAACGCAAGGTGCCGCCGCACAGGTGTGGCACGACGAGTGCAGCGGCCCCTCTGTGCACGGGCGCGAGCCGCGTCTGCGCCCGGTAACCGGAGGACGACCCCATGTCCGCGCACCCGTTCGATTTCATGCATCAGCCCCTCCCCTTGCGGCTTCGTCGCCTCCAGCAGTTCCGCACGGACAACTTCGCGCAGACGCTGGTCGAAGGTTTCGCGCTGCCCCTCGCCCACCCGTCGCCCTCTGCGCGCGAGCGCAGCGACGCCACGGAGCGCCTCCTCCATGCGCGACGTCGCGATCTCGCCACGAAGCCCGTCTGACCTGCTGCGCACGCGGTGGCGCGCCGCGCTGCGGGGCTAGCTGCGCGGTCGGCGCAAGGCGAAGCGGGAGGGCCGCCGGCTGCGCGCCCGGTCGGTCGAGATCGACGGTTCGCGGCCCGCAGTCACGGCGCGCGCGCCTTTGTACATGAAGGCCGAGATCATGGCGGAGAAGAGGATGATCGCGACCTGCGTGAGCCGCATGTAGGTGGTGGGGATGTCCAACAGAAAATCGATGAGGATCCCGGCGATGAGCCCGGCCAGCGCTCCCATGAACAGGTAGGTCTTGACGCCCATAGTTCGTCTCTCCACATGCGCCTGCGTCCCGCGTGGGTCCCTCCCTACCGCAACCGGCATGCCACGAAGATCGGGGTCGCAGGCGAGTCCCGGCCGCGCCGTCGAGGCCGTCCGGGGAGAAGAAGCGTGGCGCTTTCTTCAAAAAGCGAAGCGTTGCCCCCTTGCGGGGGGCTCCGGAGCCGCTTTCGTCAGCTCGGCCGCCTGGCATGCGCCGTGCTCCTTGCGTCAGGCGTCCTTCGCCGCTCTCGCGGTCGAAGCGCTTCCAAGGAGAGAACCATCATGAAGACTTCCACGACCGTAACCGGGGGTATGGCCCTCGCCGCTCTGCTCTTCGCGGGCTGTGCGAACGAGCCGAAGCGCGCCGAGCGCGACTCCGACAAGACGACCCCCACGGTGACCGAGACCGAACGCCCGGGTTCGGCGGCCAAGAGCGACATCACGCCGGTCACCGCTGCCGCGCGCATCTCCGACCTCAAGATCGGCACCGTCCTCGACGCCGAGGGCAAGGTGGCGGAGAACCAGGACAACGTCCACGCCGGTGAAGTGGTTCATGCATCCCTCGCCGTGGGCGATGTCGGCGCCGGCTCCAGGATCAAGGCGGTGTGGCTCGGCCCGGAAGGCGTGCGCATCTCCGACGAAACCAAGGACGTCGCCACCGGCATGGCCTTCCTCGTCTTCCATGCACCGAGCACCCAGGGTTGGGCGCTCGGCGACTACAAGGTGGAGATCTATCTCGGCGACGAGTTGGCCTCGAGCGAGGGTTTCGACATCGTTGCCCCCCGGCCGGGCGCCTGAGGCTCGAAGCGTCGACTGAGCAGGACCTCCGGGCGAGGCGCTCGCCGGGAGACAAACGGCGCCGGAGTTTCTCCGGCGCCGTTTTTTCGTCTTCCCCATCACCCGTCGTGAGCGCGTGTCCGGCACCGCGACCACGGCTGGCGATGGGCCTTCAGGCGCGATCGCGCAACCGTTCCTCGCCCTTTTGTTCCGCGCAGTGCGAGCAGCAGTACATGACGCCATCGGCCTCCAGGCCGTGGCCGATGATCCTGCAGGTGCAATGCGCGCAGGTCGGGGCCAGCAGCTGGATGGCGCACTCGAAGCTGTCGAAAACGTACCGGTTGTCGTCGAGCACAACCACGAACGCCTTGTCGTAAACGTTGCCGCAGAGACTGCACGGCTGCTTATCGGTGTTGGCCATGGCTCGGATCCCCCGGTCGCTCAGAAAGCCCAGCGCACGCCGACGTTGACGCCGAAGCCGTCGATGTCGAAGCTGGGCGAGTTGTCCACGTCGATATCGTCGATGTCGCCCAGATCTTCCGGGTCGACCTCGACCTCGGCGCTCGCCTGACGCCAGATTCCCTCGAAGAAGAACTCGGCTCCGGCGCCGTCGCCGACGGTCGCGCCGGCGGCGAGGTAGTAGCCGAGCTGGTCCTGGATCTCACCGAAGTCGCTGTCGATCAGGAAGTAGCTGCCACCGCCCCCGAGGTAGGGGCGAAAGGTCGAACCCGGCGCGAAGCTGAAGCGCAGGCCGGCTTCGATCGGCATGGCCTGGATGCCAAGCTCCTGGAAAACGGTCTCTTCGCTCTCGAAGATGTTGTCGAACGGATCGTCGCTCAACTGCTCGAAGTAGGTGGCGCGCAGCTCGAAGGCGAGCGTTTCGTTGAACGGCAGACCGAGGATGACGCCGGCACCGGCCGTGTCGCCGGCGACATCGGTGTCCCAGTAGCTGCCCATCAGCGAAAAGTCCGCGGCGGCGAGCGGCGCGGTGGCGAGAATCGCCGTGCAAAGCGCGGCGATCGGATACGTGCGAAGTTTCATGTCGTTCTCCTTGGGAAGGGCCGGGAAAGGGCATCCCGGCGGTGGTTCCTGGAGATCCCCAAGGCAAGAGGAGTGCCAGCGCGCAAGGCGCCGCAAATGGTCTGCGGACGGGGCTTCGCGGCCGTGCGGCGCGGACCGGGTCGCCCTTTTGTACACAGTTCCGGGCGCGCCCGGGCCAGCAGAGACGCTACGGCGCTACTTCGGCGGCGGCGGGGAAGGGGCCGCCTGTCGCTGCCGGTTGGCGGCACGCAGGTTGATCTCCGCAGCCTGCGCTACGGCGTCGGCGAGCGGGGGCAGACCCCATTCGGCACGCTCCGCATCGGTCACCGCAGGGTCGACAGCGTAGACCTTCCACTTGCCGCCCTCCTCGACGAACTGCGTGCCGTACTTCTGCGGCCTGCCGGCGAGCATCTCGCCGCGGTCGACCGCCGTTGCGACCAGCGGGCGGGCGGCCAGCAGATCCGGATCCCGGGCGAGGGCCTGGCGCCCCAATTCAGCGGCGAGCGCGACCTCCGCCGGGCGTTCGCTCTCGACCAGAAGCGCGGCGGCGTGAAACGCATCCTCGGGCTGGCGTACGCGTCCCTGACTCACCAGCCCCGCGGCCTCCTCCCGCCGCGCCAGGCTGCGCTCGACCCAGGCGGCGGTCGGCGCGACGGCGCCGGCGTCCCGTGCTCCGGTCGCGGGCAGCTCGCGGGCGACGGTGTCGCGCTCCCCCTGGAGCTCGAGATAGAGGCGCAGGAGATCGGGATCGAGCGCCTTCTGGTGCATCTGTTGCCGCTCCTCGAGGAGCGTGATGAAGCGCATCCATCGCGCGTCGGCGCGCAGCGTCTCGAGACGCGGGTCGGCGAGCGCCCGCTCGAGGTCGACGAAGCCGTTGTCCAGCGCCAGCGCCAACGCCTCGTAGCCGCCGTCGAGGTCGTTGCGCACGGCGGCGCAGCAGGCCGCGCCGTAGGAGGCCCGCGCCGCGAGCCCGGCACGCGGGGCGGCGCCGGCCGCCTGGGTGAAGGCGATCTGACACTCCTTGAATTTGCCGGCGGCGAACAGGTCGACCGCTTCGCGGAAGCGCGGCGGCAGCTCCTCCGCGCCGAGCATCGCCGGGGCGAGCGCCCTGCCGGCGAGCATCAGGCCGAGCGCGATCGTGGCCCTGCGGCGGTCGAACCCGGGCAGCAGCCCCTCTCTCTTGCGCATCGGTTGTCTCCTCATTCCGTCCCGATCTTAGACCGACCGCCCCGCAGGCGCTGTCGCGCGACGCGCGGCGCTCTCTTCCGGGGATTCCCGTGGAGCGGCTGGGATCGCGGTGCTCGGAGGATCGGCGGCGTTGGCGCTGGCGGCGCGGGCCGGCAACCCGAGCAGGGCGGCGACCGCCGCCTCGGCCCGACGCGCGAGCGCACCGCGCTCCTCGCGCTCGAAGCCGGCCACCGGAATCGGCTCGCCGAAGCGCACTTCGACACGGCCCGGACGCACTTTGAAGCCACCGCGCGGCAGGATCCTGCCCGCTCCGACGATTCCCACCGGAACGACGTCGACGGCGCGCGCCGGCGAGTCGAGCACTGCCGCGAAGCCGCCGGTCTTGAAGCGACCGAGCTCGCCCGGCGCCGACCGTGTCCCTTCGGGAAAGGAGACCAGGCTGGCGCCTGCGGCGAGCAGCTCGCCGGCCGCGCTGACACTCGAGAGCGCCTTGCGGCGCGCGCTGCGATCGACGAAGACCATGCCCATCGCGGAGATGTACCAGCCGAGAAACGGCACCCGCGCGAGCTCCTGCTTGGCGATGAAATGGAGCGGCGCCGGCACGGCGGCAAAGAGCACCGGGATGTCGAGCCAGGATTGATGGTTGGCGACGAAAAAGCAGGGGCGCCGCAGGTCGAGGCGTTCGCGACCGACGATCCGCAGGCGCGACAGACCGATGGCGACGATGCCGGGCGCCCAGACATGGCGCGCCAGCCAGAGCGCCGGCCCGCGCCGCCGGCCGACCGAAGCCACGATCAGGGCGACGCTGATCCAGAACGCGGACCAGAGCCAGGTCGCCAGGAGCTGCAGCGCATTGACCGGCAGCCAGAGGAGGTCGATGATGGGTCTCGGCTTCATGCACCGAGCGGCAGCCGGCTCGCCGCCTCCGCGAGCAAGGGGTCGTCGAGCTCGCCTCTTGCCTGCCGCGCGACGGCGGCGAAAGCGATCATCGCCGCGTTGTCCCCCGAATAGACGAGAGGCACGAGGCGTAGCGTCACCGCGCGCTCCGCTGCCCATTCCGGGAGTCTTCGGCGCAGCAGCCGGTTCGCCGCCGCCCCGCCCGAGACCGCGAGGTCCGTGAACGGCTCCCGGCGATGCAGCCGGGTGAGCCGGTCGAGGACCTGGCGCACGGCGGACTCCCGGAAACCGGCGGCGAGGTCGAGGAACGGTTGGGCAATCGCCTCCAGGGCAGCGTCGGGCTGCTCGGACAGAAGCGCCAGCGGCGGCATGCGCAGCCCCCTCGCTTCGAGCTTTTCGAGCGCGCTCACCGCCTGAGTCTTCAAGCCCGAGTAGGAGAAGAACAGCTCCTCCGTGCCGACGAGCCGGGCGACCGGAGCCGCCGCGGCGTCACCCCGCTCGGCGAGCCGGTCGAGCAGCGGCCCCTGCGGATAAGGCAGGCCTAAGCGCTTGCCGAATTTGTCGAACGCCTCGCCGAAGGCGTCGTCCCGGGTCTCGGCGACGAGGGTGATCGAACGCTCGTCGACGGAGGCCGCCGACCTCGCCGCCCCCGGGGCTCCCGCCGGACGAACGCGATAGAGGCTCGTATGCCCGCCGGAAACGACCAGCCCCACGAAGCGCTCGGGGAAGGGCGCCGCCGGTGTGCCGTCGGTCGTGAGCCAGGGCGAGTAGAGGTGCCCTTCGAGGTGGTGCACGGCGAGAAACGGCAGGCCGC
>JAGPDF010000048.1 GCA_018057705.1 Thermoanaerobaculia bacterium
CAACCCGGAGAGCTCGGCCCCGTCGGCACCCAGTTCTGGAGTCAGGCCTCGGACGGCCTCGGAATCGGCCCCCAGGCCGACGCCGGTTTCGGCACCGCGCTTGCCGCTGGCGATTTCGACTGCGACGGCTTCGACGACCTCGCCATCGGCATGCCGGGGGACGACCTCGTGGGCGCTCCCGCAGGCGGCCGGGTCCTCATCCTCTTTTCCGACGGCAGCGGCCCCGCGGCGGCCGATCGTCAGATCTGGTCGCAGAACAGCCCGGTGATCGAGGACGACGGGGAGCCCGACGACCTCTTCGGGGAGGTCCTCGCCGCCGGCGACTTCGACGACGACGGCTGCGACGATCTCGCCATCGGCGTCCCGAGGGAGGATTTCGACGCCGCCCTTTCGGTCGGCGCGGTGCACGTGCTCTACGGCAGCGAGCTCGGCCTGACCGGGGACAATGACGACTTCTTCCATCAGGGCCTGGCGAGCATCAACGGCCTCGCGGAGGCCGGCGACCGCTTCGGCTTCGCGCTCGCCGTCGGCGATTTCGACGACGACGGCATCGACGATCTCGCCATCGGCTCGCCGGGCGAAGGCATCGAAAGTGAAGCGGTGGCCGACGCCGGCGCAGTGCACGTCCTGTTCGGCTCCGCCGGAGGGCTCGTGACCGCCGGACAGGTCCTCTTCTACCGTGGCCAGGGATTGAACGGCTCGCCGCAGGAGAACGAGGAGATCGGCATGGTGCTCGCCGCCGGCGAGTGGAATCCGATCACCGCCGGCAGCGAGCTCGCGATCGGCGTCCCGTTTCACGACCTCGGCGACGTCGACCAGGCCGGCGCCGTGATCCTGGTCTCCGACATCCCCGGCGCGCTCTTCGATGCGATCTACACGCAGGACACCGCGGGAGTTCCCGGCGTCGCCGAGGAGCTCGACCGCTTCGGCGCCGTTCTCGCCGGCGGCGACTTCGACGGCGACGGGGTCGACGAGCTCGCGGTCGGCGATCCGATCGAGAGCCTCGAGGGTCCCTTCGTCGGCGCCGTCGGTTCGGTCACCGTGCTGGATTTCGACGGCGACGGCCATGTGCAGTGGCTTCAGGACGACCTCAACCCCGAGAGCTCCGAAACCGCCGACCAGTTCGGCAGCGCCCTCGTCGCCGCCGACTTCGACGCCGACGGCATCGACGATCTGGCCATCGGCGCGCCCGACGAGGACCTCGGGCCGATCGACCAGGCCGGCCTCCTGCACGTCCTCTACGGCGAGGCCGGCGCCGGCCTGGGCAACGGCCGCGACCAGATCTGGCTGCAGACCCTCGATCCGTCGGAAGGCGACGATCGATTCACCGGAGCGCTCGCCGCCGGGCACTTCTCCGGCCACTCCGGCGCCGACCTCGCGATCGGCGCGCCCGGCGAGACGCTTGGCGGCCTGGCGGCAACCGGTGCGGTGAACCTCCTGTTCTCGCAGGCTCTCTTTCTCGACGGCTTCGAGTCCGGGAGCTCGGCCGAGTGGGGGCCCACCCCCTAGCGCCCCGAGCCCGCTGCCCTGCGAGTCGCCGCCGCTTCCGGTACACTCGCAGGGTATGGCGCTCGCACCCCACTTCGTCGCCGACGTGCTGCAGCGACAGGGCCTCATCTCCGCCGCTCAGGCCGAGGAGATCAAGAAGGAGGCGCGCCAGCTGCCGTCGCGCGCCAAAGCCCCGTCGACCTACGAACAGAAGGCGGTCGCCTACGATCTCATCGGCTCGTTGCGATTCCCGAGTCTTCGCGACCCCAGGGTCACGATCGGAGAACAGGAGATCGCCCAGGCCATCGCCGCCGATTCCAATCTGGAGTCGGTGCAGATCGACACGCTCTCCCTCGACGCCGACCTCATCGAATCCAAGATCTCGCGGCCGTTCGCCAAGCGCCATCGCATGATCCCGCTGTCGATGACCAACGGCCGCCTCAAGGTCGCCTGCGCCAATCCGTTCGACATCGAGGGCATCGACGCCTTCCGCCGCATCGCCGGCCGGGACCTCCAGCTCGTCGTCGCCTCCGAGCCCGACATCCTGCGCGCGATCACCGAGTTCTACGGCCTGCGCCACTCCGTGAAACGTGCCGAGCGCGACCTCTCGGCAGGCATCGATCTGGGCAACCTCGAACAGCTCGTCCGGATGAAGAACGAGTCCGAGATCGAGTCGAGCGACCAGCACATCGTCAACGCCGTCGAGTTCATGCTGCAGCACGCCTTCGACACGCGGGCTTCCGACATTCACGTCGAGCCCAAGCGCGAGTTCTCATTGATCCGCTTTCGCATCGACGGCGTCCTGCACGACATCCAGTCGATCCCGAAGATCGTGCACGCCGCGATCCTCTCGCGGCTGAAGACCCTCTCCCGCCTCGACATCGCGGAGAAACGCCGACCGCAGGACGGCCGCATCAAGACGACACGTGCCGGCAAGGAGATCGAGCTCCGAGTTTCGACGCTGCCGGTCGCCTTCGGCGAGAAAATCGTCATGCGCATCTTCGATCCGGACGTCCTGATGCAGGACCTCTCCGGGCTCGGCTTCTACCCGGAAGAGACGGTCGTCTTCAACGAGTTCATCACCCGCCCCCACGGCATCATCCTGGTCACCGGCCCCACCGGCAGCGGCAAAACGACCACGCTCTACTCGGCCCTGAAATCGATCGCCACGCGCGAGCTCAACATCACCACCATCGAGGACCCGATCGAGATGGTGCTCGAGGAGTTCAACCAGACCGCCGTGCAGGCCAAGGTCGGGATCGACTTCGCCGGCGCGCTGCGCCACATCCTGCGCCAGGATCCGGACGTCATCATGGTCGGCGAGATCCGCGACGGCGAGACCGCGCAGTACGCGATCCAGGCGGCGCTGACCGGCCACCTGGTCTTCTCCACCCTGCACACGAACGACGCCTCGACCTCGATCTCGCGGCTGATCGATCTCGGCGTCGAGCGCTTCCTCATCAGCTCGACCTTGATCGGAGCGATGGCGCAGCGTCTGGTGCGGAAGATCTGCACCAAGTGCATCACCGAACGGATGCTCTCGACCGAGGAGGCGTTCTCGCTGCGGCTCACCGTGCCGGCCGGCAAGAAGATCAAGGTCAAGGAGGGCCAGGGCTGCCACGACTGCCGCGGCACCGGATACCTGGGCCGCTGCGGCATCTTCGAGATCCTGCCGATCGACGAGTCGATCAAACATCTGATCGTCGAAGGCAAGGACGCCCCGGAGATCAAGCGCGAGGCGGTCAAGAACGGCATGCGGACGCTTCGCCAGTCCGCCCTGCGCAAGCTCGCCGAAGGGGTCACGACCTTCGAAGAGGTCGTCCGCGTCACCGGTCTGTAGCGTCTGAAGCCGGATCGGGAGTGGATTCGTATACTCCGCAGTCGATGTCCCCGCTGCCGATTCGCGCCCTGCACCTCGCCCTCGTCGCCTCGATGCTCCCGGGGCTCTCCTGCACGGGCGAATCGTCCGCCCCGGGAGTCACCGGGGGCGAGCCGACGGCGGCACCCGTGGCTGGCGCGGTCTCCGCGACGCCCGCCTCCCCTTCGAGCCCGGCAGCCCCGGCGACTCCGGCAAGCACCGTGAGTCCCGCGCTGTCGGGGACCGACGCCGACAAGATCCTCGTCGTCTGGGAGTCGAATCGCTCAGGGGAGTTCCGCATCTGGCGCCAGGACATTCCCGGCGGCGAGCCGCGACAGATCTCCCCCGAGGAGCCCGGGCGCGACCACTGCTGCGCGAAGCTCTCGCCGGACGGCAGCCGCCTGGTCTACTTGAGCCTCCCGGGTGGAGCCCGCAAGTACGCCCAGGACGCCGGCCCGCTCCATCTGGTCGACGCCGACGGCGGACGGGACCGGATTCTCGTGCCCGCGGCCCGCCACTACGGCGAGCATCGTGCCGCGGTCTGGTGGGGCGAGGACGAGCTGGTCTACATCGATGGCAGAAGCGCGACGCAGTTGCTCCGCCTATCGGCCGGGTCGACCACCGAGCTCATCGGGGCGCGCGCCGCGAGCGCGACCGCCCATCCCGGCGAAGGTTGGCTCGTGGCTCCCGGCGGGCAGGTCGTCTCCGGAAATACGCCCACCTTCTCCGACCACACCGAAGGCGAGGGGGTTCGAATCCGGCCGTCGCTCGGCGGCTGCCAGCCTGCGTTCTCGCTGGACGGCCGCTTCGCGGTCTGGTCGGCGGGTGCCGGCGGCCCGATCGACGCCCTAGATCTCGCCACGCGGCGCAGTTGGACCGTGCTCGAGAAGGGCGATCCGCACCTCCCCGCGGGCCGCGGCTACAGCTACTTCCCGGCGCTCTCGAACGACGCCTCGCTGCTCGCCGTGGGGGCCTCCGCCGGGGAGCACGACCACTTCCGCGCCGACTACGACATCTACGTCCTCGAGCTCGATCCGTCGACGCTCCTGCCCGCCCCCTCCGGCGCGAACAGCGCGCGCGTGGTGGCGCCCCATCCGGGGGTCGATCGCTTCCCCGATCTCTATCGGCCGGCCCGTCCGGTGGATCGCGCCGGCGCGAGGGGCGTCCAGGCTTCGGGCACTTCGGCCACCGCGGTCCCTGCGGCCGCCGAGCCGCACGCCGGCGACGGACTCACCCGGCGCGGCCTGGTCTTTCTCTGGCAGCGCGCCGACGCCGAGAATCGCGTCGCCGCCGACAGCTCGAGCGAGACCCTGCAGCCGCAGGGTCTCGCCTGGGTCGACCGCCACCGGGCGCTCGCCCTCGGCGGCGGCTCGTTCTCGGCCGCCGAGGAGACCGCTCGCCGGCTCGCCGAGACGCTCGTCGCGAAGCACCAGATGACGCTCTCGCTCCTCGTCACGCCCGCCTCGCTCCGCGAGCGCGGCGCGATCGTCGCCTTCTCGGACGGTCCGCGGGCGCGCAACTTCGTTCTCCGCCAGGAAGGCGACCAGGTCGTCTTCGCCCTGCGCACGTCGGACAGCGCAAAAGAGGGGCTCGCAGTCCCGGTCGCAAGGCTCGCGTCGACCGCATCGACCGCCCCGACGCACCTGCTGCTCACCTTCTCGCCCGGGCGCCTGGCCGTCTTCGTCGATGGCAAGAGCCCGGGCGCCGCCGCGGAGCCGATCGCCCTGCCCGGGGACTTCTTTCACTGGCGGCCCCGCGCCCTCCAGTTCGGCGCCGAAGCGAAGTCCGAGGAGCGCTGGCACGGCACGGTCGCCGAGATCGCCATCTGGAATCGCCCACTTCAGGCGACCGAGATCGCCGCCGAGGCGGCGCGCGTCCGGGCGCTCGTCGACGCGCGCCCGGCTGCTCCGCGGGCCGAGCTCGAGTTGCGCCTCCTCGCCTCCTCGCCGGCGCCGGGGCTCGAGGAGATCTCGCCCTACCGCGAGGCCCTCGTGGTCGACGAGCTCGAGGTCGTCCGGCAAATCTCGGGGCCGCCGGTCGCCGCACCCCGGATCCGCGTCGCCCGCTGGGCCATCCTCGACGGTCAGATGCTCGCGCCGCCGCGCGTCGGCGAAGTCCGCCGTCTGGTGGTCGAGCCGTTCGCGGCGCAGCCACAGCTCGAGCCGTTCTATCTCGCCGACCGCCTGCCGGCGGCCTCCGGACATCCCCTCTATTTCGATCTCGGGGCGACTTCGGCGGCCGAAGCCAGCGCCACGCCCTGACCGATGGTCTTCAGCTCGCAGCTCTTCCTCTTCTGGTTCCTGCCGGCGGCGCTGGCCTTCTACTACCTCGCGCCGCGGCGGCTGAAGCATCTCACCCTCACGCTCTTCTCCTACGTCTTCTACGGCTGGGCGAATCCATCCTTCTCGGTCCTGCTCCTGATCTCGACCCTGATCGACTGGATCGCCGGGCTCGTGATGGCCGGGACCACGCCCTGGAGCCGCGCACCGCTCGAGGCTCTGCCGAAAGGGGTGCGTCGCAACCGGCGCGAGCGCTTCGCCCTCCTGCTCTCCGTGTCCTCCAACCTCTCCCTCCTCGGCTTCTTCAAGTATTTCAACTTCGCCGTCGACAGCTGGAACGGCATCGCCACGGCGATCGGAGTGGACGTCGCGAGCCTCGACATCGCCCTGCGCGTGACGCTGCCGCTGGGCATCAGCTTCTACACCTTCCAGTCGATGAGCTACGCCATCGACGTCTATCGCGGCGACGCCAAACCGCTGCGCAATTTCGTCGACTTCGCCTGCTTCGTCTCGATGTTCCCGCAGCTCGTCGCCGGTCCGATCATCCGCTTCTCGGAGGTCGCCGACCAGCTCGCGAACCGCACGCACACGCTGGCCAAGTTCGCGCGCGGCGTCGCCTTCTTCTCGGTCGGCATGGCGAAGAAGGTGCTCCTCGCCAACCCGTGCGGGCAGATCGCCGACACCGTCTTCGACGCCGGAGCTCCGACGGTGCTCCAGGCCTGGCACGGCGTCGTGGGCTACGCCTTCCAGATCTACTTCGACTTCTCGGGCTACTCCGACATGGCGATCGGCCTCGGCCTCATGTTCGGCTTCGTCTACGCCAAGAACTTCGACTCGCCCTACCAGTCGCAGTCGATCACTGAGTTCTGGCGCCGCTGGCACATCTCGCTCTCCTCCTGGCTGCGCGACTACCTCTACGTGCCGCTGGGCGGAAACCGCAAAGGGGTGCGCCGCACCTACATCCACCTCGGTCTCACCATGCTGCTGGGCGGCCTCTGGCACGGTGCCTCGTGGAACTTCGTTCTCTGGGGTGCCTTTCACGGTGTGCTGCTCGCGGCCGAGCGCGCCGTCGGCGTCGAACGGCTCTATGGCTGGATGCCACGTGCCGCGCGCGTCGCCACGACCTTCTCGCTCGTTCTGGTGAGCTGGGTCTTCTTCCGCGCCGCCGACCTCCCGGCCGCGCTCGCCTATCTCGGGAGGATGTTCGGCCTCGGCGCGGCAGGCGAAGGGGCGCCGCTCCTCTCCGGCCTGCTGGCGAGTCCCTATCTGGCGCTCTCCTTCGTCATCGCCGCGGCCGTGGTCTGGGGCGCCGAGCAGAGCTGGACCTGGACGCGGGAGCTCACGCCGCTGAAGATCGCGCTCGCCCTCGCCCTCCTCGTGACGGCGATCGCCGCGCTCTCGACGCAGGATTACAACCCCTTCATCTACTACATCTTCTGATGAGCCAACCCGGAATCCACGCTTCCCAACCCTCGAGGGAAGACCAGGCGGTCGCCGAAATCGCCGCGACGCGCCTCTCCCGGACCGGCGGCCTCGTCCTCACCCTCGGGCTGCTCGCGGCGATCGCCGTCGGTGCCCTGCTGGAAGCGGCGCGCGTCCGCCGCGGCGAGGCGACGGCGTTCGCCGGCGGGGCGCCGATTCCGACGCCAGGGGAGTTCCTCGATACCTGGCGTACCGCCGGTCCCCTGGCCGCGAATCGCGCGCTGCGTGAGGGCATCGCCGCCCTCGAGGACCGGCTCGGCCGCGAATCCGCCCTTTCGGCCGCCCTGCGCCCGGCCGCCCAGACGCTGCTCGCGCGCCATCTCGGCTACGGCAACAGCCAGGTGCTCGTCGGCCGCCAGGGCTGGCTCCACTTCCGTACCGCCTTCGACTACCTCACCGGCCACCCGTTCCTCGCCGGGAGCGAGCTCGCGCGCCGCCGCGCCCACGGCACCCGCTACGCCGTCCCGGAGCCCGACCCCGTGCCGGGCCTGCTGGAGCTCCACGACGTGCTCGCGGCGCGCGGCATCGAGCTCGTCTTCTTTCCCGTCCCGGTCAAGGCGCAGGTTCACCCCGAGACCCTCGCGCGGCTGGGCGGCATTGGCCCGGTGGGCCCGGCGAACGAATCGTTCCCGGAGCTCGTCCGCCGCCTGGGCGAGGGCGGGCTCCCGGTCTACGACGCGTTGCCCGACCTGCGGGCGGCGGCTCTCGCCGGCGAGCGGCTCTACCTCGCGACCGACACGCACTGGAATTCCGCCGGCATGCGCGTCGCGGCTTCCGGGTTGGCGCGCTTCCTGGCCGAGACGACCGCCCTGCCGCAGCGTCCGCCGGCCGGCCTGCGTCGGCGCAGCTTCGCTCACGAGCTCGAGGGAGATCTCACGCGGCTCCTCGGCGCCGGCGTCCGCGGCCCGGTCTTTCCCAACGAGTCGATCGAGCTCGACGAGGTCGTCGGCTTGGGCGGCGTGCCCTACGACGCCGCATCTGCGGCGCCGGCAACGGCGAGCGACGTCCTTCTGTTGGGCGACAGCTACTCTCTCGTCTTCTCCTCGGCCGCGGGGAGAAGCGCCGGCTTCGCCGAGCAGCTCGCCTTCGCGCTCGATCGCCCGATCCGGCGTCGCGCCAAGGTCGCCGCGAACAATCTCTCCGATCGCGTGCAGTGGCTGCGGGAGGATCCGTCACTCCTTTCGGGCGTGCGCGTCGTGATCTACGAAGTCACCGCGCGGGCGCTCTCGTCGGCCGACTGGTCGGGCGCCGGACTCGAACCTTGAATTCACCCACGGAGGAAACGATGATCGACCCGAACGACCTCAGATACCCCATTGGCAAGTTCGCCTACGCAGCGGCCTATACCCCGGAGCTCCGCGATCTCCACCTCGATCAGATCGCCGCCTGTCCGGCAGAGCTCCGGCGCGCAATCGACGGACTCTCTCCCGGCCAGCTCGACACGCCCTATCGGGACGGCGGCTGGACGGTGCGGCAGGTGGTGCATCACCTGCCCGACAGCCACGTGAACGCCTACGTGCGGCACAAGCTCGCAGCGACCGAGGATCAGCCGACCATCCGCCCCTACAAAGAGGCGCTCTGGGCCGAGCTCCCCGACGCCAGGAGCGCCGACCCGACGCTTTCGCTCGCGCTCCTCGACGCCCTCCACGCGCGCTGGACACACTTCCTGCGCGCACTCCCGCCGGAGATGTTCGAGCGCACCTTCCTCCATCCGGACCTGCCGGGCCCGGTCCCGCTGGCGAAGAACATCGGCATGTACGCCTGGCACGGCCGCCACCACGTCGCCCAGATCGACGCCCTGCGCCAGCGCAACGGCTGGTAGCGCCTGCGCCGCTGGTCCGCCTCCAATCGGCGGCGGAACCGGCGCCTCCGTCACCGAACTGAGGGAAGCTCGACCCTTCCTGACCGCTGTATGACGCCCGTCATGCAGCGGTTTTTGCTTTTCTCCTAAGTTCCCGGGAACGCGCAACACTGGCTTTCCCGCGAAGGAGGGAGACATGAACGAACCGGGCAACACCACCGAGGCGATTCCGCTCGGACAGCGTCTGTTCGATCGGCCGTTTCTGCTGCTCGCCGCCGGACTGATCGTGATGTTCCTCTTCTATACCGGATGGGGGCTCTGGGAGATTCTCAGCCTGCCCGCCGGAAAGCTACCGTAAGGAGGCCTGCCATGGAATTCCATTCCGGCGTCGTCCCGCCGCAGGGCGTCTGGTGGCGCCCCGCAGGCAAGCAGGAAAAGCTCTGGGTCGCGATCGCTTTCGCCTGGTGCATGGTGCTCTTCGCCATGATGCCCTTCTGGCACATCAAGGGCGGTCAGAACCCCTCCGGCATTCGCAGCCGCGTGACGCCCGAAGACTTTCTGGCGCGCGTCTTCACCTTCGTCGAGGACTACAAAGTCAGCGAAGAGAATGGCATCCCGCTGGTCGCCCCGCCGCCGGGTAGCGACGTCTACCTGCTCGGCCAGATGTGGCGCTGGTATCCGGCGCTCGAGCTCGAGGAGGGCGTGAGCTACACCCTCCACCTCTCCTCGATCGACATCAACCACGGATTCAGCCTCTACCCGGCCAACATCAATTTCCAGGTCATGCCGGGCTACGACTACGGCCTGGTCATCAAACCCAACAAGCCCGGCGAGTACCGCATCGTCTGCAACGAGTTCTGCGGCGTCAACCATCACAACATGCTCGGCCGCATCGTGGTCCGGCCGGCGAAACAGGTGGCGCAGGCAACCTCGCAGGGGACCCCGCAGACCCTGCAGATGACCCCGATACCGGCCCAGGAGACGACGCGATGAGCACCATGGCCACCACTCCCGCCGCTGCCGGTTCCTCGAATCCCGACTCGGCGCTCTGGCGCCTTGCATCGCGTCTGTGCCCGGTGACCGGCCTCCGGGTCAACCGCGACTCGGAGCTCCTGGTGCGCTGGAACGCGGTCGTCGGGATCGTCTTCCTGCTGGTCGGCGTGGTCGCGGCGCTGCTCCTGGCGCTCACCCGCTGGCAAGCGGTGCAGCTCCTGGCGCCGACCTGGTTCTACCGCATCCTCACCCTGCACGGCCTCAACATGCTGATCTTCTTCATCATCTTCTTCGAGATGGCGATCCTCTACTTCGCCGGACCGATCGTCCTCGGATGCCGGCAACCGGCGCCCAAGCTCGCCTGGGCCGGGTTCAGTCTCATGCTCATCGGCGCTCTGCTGGTCGACGTCGTCGTGCTCATGGGCCGGGCGGACGTACTCTTCACCTCCTACGTGCCGCTCAAGGCGCATCCGCTCTACTACCTGGGCATCATCCTCTTCGCGGTCGGAGCGCTCATCGCCACCCTCCTCTTCTTCGCCGCGCTGGTCGTGGCGAAACGCGAGAAGAGCTACACCGGATCGATGCCGCTGGTCTCCTTCGGCGCGCTCACCGCGGCGATCATCGCGGTGATCACGCTGCTCCACGGCGCGGCGATCTACATCCCGACCTTCCTCTGGTCGATGGGGTACATGAACGTCGACCCGGAGGTCTACCGCCTGATGTTCTGGGCCCTGGGACACGCCTCGCAGCAGATCAACGTCGCCGCGATGGTCTCGGTCTGGTACCTCATGGGCGGCCTGACGATCGGCGCCGTGGTGCTCAACGAGAAGGTGAGCCGCTGGGCGTTCGTCCTCTACGTGCTCTTCATCTCGATGGCCTCCGCCCACCACCTGCTGGTCGATCCCGGCTTCGGACCGGCGTGGAAGGTCTGGAACACCAGCTACGCCATGTACCTCGCGGTGCTTGCCTCGATGATCCACGGCTTCACGGTGCCGGCCGGCATGGAGACCGGCATGCGCTTGCGCGGCTTCGTCAAGGGCCGCTTCGAATGGCTGAAGAAGGCCCCCTGGTCGGACCCGGGATTCTCCGGGACCTTCCTCTCGCTGGTGATCTTCGGCTTCATGGGCGGCATCACTGGCGTCACCCAGGGGACCGAGCAGATCAACATCCTCGCGCACAACACGCTGCGTATCCCCGGCCACTTCCATGTCACCGTGGTCGGCGGCACGGCGCTCTCGTTCATGGCGCTCACCTACTACGTCATTCCCCTGATCTTCCGCCGCAAGGTGGCGTTCTGGGGCGCCGCCAAGTGGCAGCCGTACCTGTTCGCGATCGGCATCGTGATCCTCTCGATGTCGATGACCTTCGCCGGCAGCTTCGGCGTACCGCGCAGGAGCGCCGACATCTCGTTCGCCAAGGCGCCGTTCACGCTCGAGTTCCCGCCGATCGTCGACCTGCTGCTCGCCGGAATCGGCATCGGCGGCACGATCACCTCGATCGCTGTGCTGCTGTTCATCGCGATCGCCGTGAAATCGGTCTTCTTCGGCGAGAAGCTCGACTTCGCGGCGATGCAGCCGGGGATGCCGGGCGTGCCGCAGGGCGTGGTGAAGCTGCCTGCCCAGACCCATTCCGGCGAGAACGCCGAAGCGGTCCACAAGAGCGGCGCTCCGGGCACGATCGTTCTGGTTTTCGTCTTCCTGGCGGTCTTCATCCTCTACTACTTCGCCAACTGGAAGGTCCTGTCGATGATCTGGAAGATCGGCTGACCGGATCGCCTCCATGAGCACCCTGCCCGATCCAGCGCTTCCCCCGCATCGCTTCGCCGTCGGAGCCCTCTTCCTCTGGCTCGTGGTCACGGTCGGCTGGTGGGTCCTCGCGTTTGCGCCCCTGCCGGTACCGGCGGAGTGGCTGGATCAGGCAAGGGCGGTCTGTTTCGGCTCGTCGCCGTCCGGACTGCCGGACAATTACGGCTGGGTGCTCCTGGTTCTCGGACCGCTTTCGATGCTCGGTTTTCTGGTCGCCGTCTGGGGATCCGAGCTGCGCAGCGCTCTGCAGCGGGCGGCGCGCCGCTCGTGGGGCGTGGCGCTCATCGTCTGGATCGCGGCCGGCCTCGTGGGCGGCAGCCTCTGGGTCGCCCGGCGCGTCGACGGCGCACGCCGCGCCGCCGCGGCCTATGCTCCCCTCGCCGAAGAAGAACGCCTCCCCGACGCCTATCCGCGGACCTTCGATCCCGCGCCGGCCCTGGGTCTCGTGGACCAGAACGGCGCGACTCTCGGGCTCCCCGAGCTCGCCGGCAAGACCGTTCTCGTCTCTTTCGCTTTCGCGCACTGCGTCACGGTCTGCCCGGTGCTCATCGGTACTCTCCACGCTGCCATCGAGGGCCTGCCGCCGTCCGAGACCGCGGTCGTCGTCATCACCCTCGACCCCTGGCGCGACACGCCCGCCAATCTTCCCGCTATCGCCAAGGCCTGGCGGCTCGAGCGCATCGCCGACGCCCGGGTGCTCTCCGGCGAGGTCGAGCAGGTGAACGCCGTGCTTGCGGAGTGGGGCGCGGGTGGCAATCGCGACGAAGCCACCGGGGAGATCAGCCACCCCGGGCTGATCTTCGTTGTCGACGCGCAGTCCCGCATCGCCTTCCGCTTCCTCAATCCACCGCGCGGCTGGCTGATCGATGCCGTCGCCCGCCTGCACCGCGAGGGCCGATGAGCTCGACTTCCCCTGTTTCCCGGCAGGACCCGCAGCTCGACGTCGGCTCGGCCGGTCCGCCGGCGGCGGTCCGCTTCCTGCGCTTCTGGACCGATCCGGTCGAGCGCCTCCTCGACCGGATCTACGGTTCGAAGTGGAACCCGTTCTACCAGAGCGGCAACCTGGCCGTCCTCTTCTTCCTGGTCTCGCTCGCCTCCGGCCTGGTGCTCTTCCTCTGGTACCACATTGCCGATCCGTACGGCTCGGTGCGGGAGATTCACCAGGGCCTCCCGGGAGGGGCCTGGCTGCGCTCCCTCCACCGCTACAGCGCCGATCTCGCGGTGGTGGCGATCGTCGCGCACCTGGTACGCAAACTCCTCCAGGGGCACACCTGGGGACCACGGGCGCTCGCGTGGATCTCGGGCGTCGTCCTGCTTCTCGTCACCCTGTTCTGCGGCTGGACCGGCCTGGTCATGGTCTGGGACGTCCAGGGTCAGGGGATCGCCATCACCGGCGCCCGCCTGCTCGATCTCCTGCCGATCTTCTCGGAGCCGATCAGCCGCGCGTTCAGCGGCGACGTGCCGCCGGCCTCCTCGTTCTTCTTCATGACGCTCTTCCTGCACGTCGCCCTGCCGCTCGGGCTCGGCGCCCTGCTCTGGCTGCACGTCTCGCGGGTGTCGCGGCCGGCGCTCCTGCCGCCGCGCCCGATGATCCGCTTCCTGCTCGTCGTGATCGCCCTCGCGGCGCTCCTTGCGCCCCTGGAGCTCCCGCCGGCAGCCGACCTGCTGGCGCTGCCGGGGGTCGTTCCCACCGATCTCCTCTACGCCTTCTGGCTGCCGCTCGCGCAGCGGCTCCCGGCCGGCGCCCAGGCGGCGCTCTGGGGCGGACTTCTTGTCCTGCTCTGCGCCGCACCCTGGTGGTGGCGGCCACGGCGCGCGATCTCGGTCTCGTCGGTCGACGAAAGCCACTGCACCGGCTGCACGCACTGCTACCAGGACTGCCCTTACGAGGCGATCGCCATGGTGCCGCGGACGGTCCTCTCCCAGACCTCGCTGCTGGTCGCCCGGGTGGATCCCGACCGCTGCGTCGGGTGCGGGATCTGCGCCGCTTCCTGTCCGCCGATGGGTGTCGGACCCCAGAATCGCGACGGCCGCGACCAGCTCGCCGCCGCCCGTGCCTACCTCGACCTACGCCAACCGTACGGCCCGACCGGGCGCGAAGTGGTCCTCATCGCCTGCCGGAACGGCGCGGCCGCGCACCCGGAGACGCTGGCCCTTCCGGGCGTCGAGCTCTACCCGACCGGCTGCTCGGGCTCGGTCCACACGTCGGTCCTCGAACTGCTGATCCGCCGCGGCGTGGGAGGCGTTTTCATACTCTCCTGCCCGCCGCGCAACTGCTATTTCCGCGAGGGTCCGAAGTGGCTCGAAGCGCGCCTGGAGAACGGCCGCGACGCCGCCCTGCACCCCCGCGTCGACCGCCGGCGGGTGGCGTTCGCCAGCTTCTCGGCAACCGAGAGCGCCGCGATCTGCGCCGCGCTCGTCGCTTTTCAGGGCACGATCTCCGCGCTCGCGACGACCGCGGAAGCGGAGCCCGACCTCGAGGTCGTCTGCCTGCCACCTCTGGATCCGAACGCCCCCCCGACCCCGGCGCCCCCGGGCAACTCGAAGCGGTCAGCGCTGGTGGAGGTGACCGATGTCTGACCTGCGCGTCGCCAGCCTGCTGCGCCTCGGCCTGCAGGTCGCGGTGGCGCTCGGCCTGCTGCTCGGCGTGCAGGCACTGGCGCACCTGCCGCTCGGCGCGCCGCCCGAAGGGGCGGCCATCCGTCTCGCCGTTCGGACTTCGGCGGGCAAGCTCGAGATCTGTCGCGACGTCCCCGCCGAGGAGCTCGCGCAGTTGCCCATCCACATGCGCCAGTCGCGCATCTGCGAAGTGCAGCCGGTGGCGTATCGGCTCACGCTCAGCGTGGACGGCATGCCCTTGCGTGCCATCCATGCCGAACGCCGCGGCATGCGCAGTGACCGCGCCCTGGTCATCGACGATCTCGTGCCGGTCGCCGCCGGACGGCGGGCCCTGGTCGTCGCGCTCGAGCCGGAAGTGCCACCGGGCACGCCGGAGGCCGGCGCCGCGGTGCTGCCGCGCGGCGAGCTGCGGCAGACGATCGAGCTGCTGCCAGGGCGCATCGCTCTCGTGACCTGGGAGGCGAGCATAGGCCTCGCTGTCCGGCAGTAGCTGCGGCGCCGGAAGCCTGGCGGCTTCGCAGCCCGCCCTCGACGCCGGAACACAACGGCGTACAATCTGGCGATCGTGTTCCCTCTGCCTTCGCATCTCCTCGAGATCGCTGCTCAGCCGACGGTCCGCTTCGCCGACACACCGTTCCCGCTGCTCCTCGTCGCGCACCATGCTGCAGAGTCGACCGGCATGCTGGTGGCGCGCCGCGGCCCGATCGAGAAGCGCGTCGTGCTCGACCGCGGCGTGCCCGTCGAGTGCCGCTCCAACCTCGCGCACGAGACCTTCTCCCGTTTTCTCGCGGCGGCCGGCAGACTGACTCCCGAAGAGGCCAACGCCGTCCTCGCGCGCTCGGTGGCGAGCGGCGTCCTGTTCGGCGAGGCGCTCGTCGCCGAAGGCAGGATGGAGACCGTCGAGCTGCACCGTCTCCTGCAGCAGAGCCTGGCGCGCAAGCTCTTCGACCTCTTCACCTGGCGCGACGGCGAGGTTGCCTTCGAGAACGGCCCCTTCGCGACGGCAGCGGCGCTCAAGGTGAAAGTGCCGCGCCTGGTGCTCACCGGTGTCGAGCGCTTCGTCCCCCAGGAGACGATCGACGCGGCGATCGCACCGCTCGCCGGCGCGCTCTTCGCACGCCACCCTGAGGCCGCGGCGCTCGCCGAGGAGCTGCGTCCCACCGAGCGCGAGCGGACGCTGCTCGCTGCGCTCGAGACGCCGCGCCGCCTCGAGGAGTTGTTGCCGCTCGCCGCCCTGCCGCTCGAGGAGCTCTCGAGACAGATCTGGGGCCTGGCGATCCTCGGGCTGGTGATCCCAGCCGACCGCCTGCCGAGCCTGGCACGCAGATCCGAGCCTCCGACAGCAGCCCGGCCAGTCTCCGCTCCGCCGCCAACACACGATGCGCCGCTGGCTCCGACGGCTCCGATGCCTCCACTGGCTCCGACAGCTCCCGTAGTTTCGGTGACCGAGGTCGCTTCGTCGCCTCCGACACCTCCAGCGCCAGAGCTGGCATCGACTACGGCTGCGCCGTTCGCTCCAGCCATCGCGCCGCCATCCGAAGAGCCGGCGAGGGTTCGCGAGCGCGTCGCGGAGGCGTTCGGCAAGTTGCGCGGACAGGATCCGTTCGACCTGCTCTGCGCTGCCGACGCCACGACTGTCGACGAGATTCGCGAGCGCTACTTCGCCTTCGCGCGCCTCTTTGCGCCCTGGCAGTTCTCGTCGCCCGAGCTCCGCAGCGCCGCGCCGGCCGCTGAAGAGCTCTTCGCCGCCGGTGCCCTGGCGTTCGCGCGACTGAGCGACCCGAAGGAGCGCGAGGCCTTGCGCGCCGCGCGGCGCATTCGCCAGGGCGCGACGGCGCCGGCGATTGCGGCACCGCAGGTCCCGGCGCCGGAGAGGGGAACGCCTGAGAAGTCGTCCGCTCCAGTGGCGGCCGCCGCGGCGCCCCCGCCGCTCTCCGGCCCGGGAGCGACGCACCGCTCGGCGGGACCGACTCCGGCCTCGTTCCGCATCGAGACCGATCTGCTCGATCCGGAGGTCCAGTTCAAGAAGGGGCGGACGCTCAAGGAGGCCGAGCGCTGGTCGCAGGCGCTGCAACAGTTCGAGTTCGCCGCCGACTGCGACGCTCAGAACGGCGCCTATCGCGCCGAGGCTGCCCACTGCCGGTTCCTGCTGGCGCCGAGCTCCATGGCAGCGAAGAGTCTCGATGAGCTCAAGGAGGCGCAGCGCATCGATCCGGAGGCGGTGACGCCCTACCTCTACGCCGGTGAGATCGCCGCTCACCTCGGCCGCTACGACGAAGCCGAGACCTATCTGCGCACAGCGGCGAAGCGCCTCGGCCCGGCCGACCGCCGGGCGCTCGACGCGCTGCGCGACCTGGCCAAGAAGCGCAAGAAGTAGCCGGCGTCGGACGTTACAGAGCCGGCGCGGCCGGGGCCGCTGTCACCGCCGGTGGCGTCGGAGGTGTCGGGCTCCCCGGCTGCAGGTACTTCCCCCACCAGGCGAGGAAGCGCTGCAGGCGATCGCGTTGGTACGAGGGCACGGTCAGGCCGTGGAACTGGTCGGGGTAGATGATCAGCTGGGTGTCGAGCCGCAGGCTTCGTAGCGCCTGGTACATCTGCTCGGAGCCGGCCAACGGCACATTGAAGTCCTTCTCGCCGCAGAGGAAGAGCGTCGGCGTCTTGATCTTGTCGGCGCGGAAGAACGGATAGGAGACCCGCGTCCACAGATCCTTCGACTTCCAGGGCAGCCCGATCTCCTGCTCGTACTGCACGACGTACTGATCCACGCCGTACATCGACATCTGGAGCGAGCTGCCGGCGCCCGAGACTGCGGCCTTGAAGCGGCGATCGGAGGCGATCGTGTAGTTGGTCAGGATGCCGCCGTAGCTCCAGCCACCGAGGCCCAGCCGGTCGGGATCTGCCACCCCCAGCCGCACCGCTTCGTCCACCGCACCCAGGAGATCCTGCACCTCCTTGTTGCCCCAGTCGGCGTAGATCGCCTTCTGGAAGGCGGAGCCCCGGCCGGCGCTGCCGCGATAGTTGACCTCGAGTACGGCGTAGCCGTTCGCCGCGAAGAGCTCGCGATCGAAGTTGAAGGAGTAGTCGTCCTGCCCGTTCGGCCCGCCGTGGATGTAGAGCACGGTTGGCAGCTTCACGCCCTCGACGGCGCCGGCCGGGCGGGTCAGGAGACCGTGGACGACCGTACCGTCCTTGCTCTTCGAGGTGAAGTCCGCGACGGTCGCGAGCTGGAGCTCGTCGCGGAGCTTGTCGTTCTGGTGGCTCAGCGGACGCAGCACCCCGTTCTCGAGGGCGTGAACCTCCGTCGGCTCACCCGGAGCGGTGGCGAGGACCGCCATCTCTGCGTCCTTGCCACCCGCCGCCAGGCTCGGCTCGGTCACCACGCGACGCCCGGTCGTCAGCGCTTCGACGGCGCCTCCGGCGGCAGCGACGCGGCCGATCCAGACTGCGCGGTCATCCTCCACCGAGAAGACCAGCGCCTGGCCGTCCGAGGTCCAGCTCGGATTCTGGACGGCTCGATCGAGCCCCGGCGTGAGGAACGTCGGAGGGCCGCCGCCCGCAGGGACGACGGCGAGCTTGGCCTGGTCGTAAGCGTAGAACTTGTCCACGTCGTCGACCAGGATGGCGATGCGCGTGCCGTCGGGGCTCCAGTCCGGCCGCCCCACTTCGCCTTCCGCGGTCTTCGTCAGCTGCACGGGCACGGCGCCGCTCCGAGCCTCGATCGCGAACAGGTCCTCGTTCTCCGTCCGGTCGGGCTCGGCGTGGGCGCGCTTGCTCAGGAAGGCGATCGTCTTGCCGTCCGGCGACCAGGCCGGGTCGCTGTCATCGAAGTTGCCCGAGGTCAGCATCGTCAGGCTCTTCGACGCCAGGTCGAAGAGCGCGATGTGGGAGTAGAGCCCTTTCAGGTAGCCGTCCCGGTCCTGCTTGAAATGGTAGCGATCGAGCACGACGGGCGGCGCCGTCTTTCTCTTCCAGCCCTCTTTCTTCTCAGGTTCGTCGTCCGCGTCGAAGTCGCTCACCACCAGCGCCAGCCGCGAACTGTCGGGCGACCAGACGAGATCCTCGACGCCGCCCTGGATGTCGGTGAGCTTCACCGCCTCGCCGCCGGCACGATGCAGCAGCCAGACCTGGCCACCCTTCTTCTTCTCGTCCTCGTCGCCGCGCGAGGCGATGAAGGCGAGATACTTTCCGTCCGGGCTGAAGCGCGGATCCGACTCGTCCTCGGGCGAGGAGGTCACGCGGATCTCCTCGCTGCCGTCCCAGCGCGCCATCCAGATGTCGGTGTCGCGCTTGTCCTTCTCGACGTCGCTCGAGCGCACCGTGTACGCCACCCACGCCCCCTCTGGCGAGCGCTGCGGATCCGACACCTCGCGCAGCCGCGACAGGTCCTCCAGCACGATCGGCCGTTTGGCGGCAGCAGCGGCCGGGTGCAGCTGATGTCCGGCGACGACGATGACGGCGAGCGCAAGCCACGGGATTCGACGCATGAAGAGCCTCCGCGAAGATCATACGGCCGGAACTGCACGATCCAATCGTCCCGATCGTTCCGCCGCGATCGCTGACGATGGAAGCACCTGCCTAGGGTGTGGCCGTCGGCTCAGTTTGCGGGCTCGCTGGTGTCGGCACGGCGAGCAGCTCCTTGCCGGAAAGACGCCAGAGCTCGGGCGCCGGAACCGGCGGCGACACGGCTTCGGGCGGCGCCACCGGAGGCGGCTCTTCGCCCTCGAGGGGCTCCCGGGGCTCGGGCACCGTCGCAGACTCCGCGGCGCTGGTCGCCGGCGGATCGAAGACGATTCGACCGCCCTCGATGCGCAGCCGGCCGACCGCCGGACGCGCCCCGAGAGGCAGCGTCGCCACGTTCTCGGGCCGCCCGTTTCGATCCTCGAGAGCCGCCAGAAAGAGGGTCGGCCCCTCGCCGACTCCGCTCCGAGCGAGGAGGACGGCCGCCTCCTCCCGCCCGTCGCCATCGAGATCGCCGCGCGCGATGCTGCCGGGGACGATCTCGAACGGCGCCGGGGCGGCTTCGATCCCGTCGTCGGCATCGAGCTCGGCGAGCTCGGAATCGGCGAGCGACAGGGGTTCCGCCGCGAGACCCGAGAAAGAGACCGAGGCGAGCGCCTCCTCGGAGAAGCTCCCCGCAGGATCCACTTCCGACTCGCTCGTGGAGAGATCGAGCCCCTGCGCCGCGTACCAGTTGCGAGCCCCGAGCAGCTTCATCCGCCGGCGTTCATCATCGAATCGGACTCCCAATCCCAGTTTCCGCCAGCCGACGAGCAGGATGCCGGTCTTGTGCTCGGCGCCGAAGCGGACGCGGGCGCGGATCGTGGCCTTCTTGAAGGGCATGCTGAACTCGTCGAGAGTGAAAGTCTCGCCCGCGTAGGCGAATCCCGATTCGGCCTGCAGGTCGCGCACGGTGAGCAGGCGCTCGACCCACCGCGGCAGGTTGCGGCGGGTCTCGAAAAGCCCGATGAAGGGCACGGAGTCGCGGAGCCGGACGCGCAGGTGGCCGCTCGCCGCGGATCCGGGTGGCAGGTCGATCTCCCCCTCGGGCAGCTCGATCCGCGCCCACCAGCCGGTGCTGCCCCCCGGGGCCTTAGGCGCTGCGACGGGCGGCTCGTCGCCCGCCAACTGTGGGCTCTGGAACTCGGTGAGCGCGATGCTCGTGCCGGCGAGATCGAACCGACCCTCGGGCAGGGACGCCGTGGCGAGGGCGAGATCGATCTGCATGCGCCCGTGGAGGTCGAGTTCTCCATAGCGCACCTGGACGTCGTCGAGAGCGATCTGGATTGCGCCGCGGCCGGCGAGCGCCGGCAGCTCGAGGTCGAACGCGCCTTCGGCCCGCCCGGAGCCGCCGACCAGCGCCACTCCCGCTGAAGGCGGCATGAGGCCGGAGAGCGTTGCGAGGTCCGGCACCCGCGCCTGGCCGAGGTCGAGCTTCGCCGAAGCCTCGAGGCTGGCGAGCTCTGAAAGCTGCAGGTCGCGCGTCGTGGCCACCACGACCAGGCCGTCGCCGACGATGTCGGGCTGCTCCGCCGCGCTGCGCCGGATGCCGAACTGCCGGAGGTTCACCCGCCCCTCCGCCTTGCTTCCGTGTTCGTCGCTCGACACCTCGAAGCTGCCCAGGACGTCGCCCGTGACATGGAACTCGAACGCCCGCGCCGCGTAGTCGTCCTGACGGAACTCGACCTTCGTGCCGGGCTGAAGGGCGCCCTCGACGAGGCGGATCTCGCCGGAGATCTCGGCCGTGTCGTCGTCGAGCTGCAGCCAGGCCTGGGGCGGCAACGACGCGAACCAGAAGCGGCCGCCCGACACCCGGCCCGACACCTGGACGGCGGCGGTGACGTGAGCGAGCGTCGCCAGTCCGCGATCCTCCTGATAGGGATAGCGCGCGACCGCGAGGTCGCCCTTGCCGGCCAGCGCTTCGCCGAGGATCAGATCGCCAGCGTGGAGGGTGCTGTCGCGGAATTCCAAGGCGGTGCCGAGAAGCTCGATCTCCCGGGTCGGCAGATGGAGCGTGAGCGCGCCGGTAGCCTTCGCCGTGGTGGTGATCCGAAAGCGATCCATCCAGATCTCGCGCACGCCTGTCGCGTCATAGCCGGCGATCTCGACCGTCCACCGCGGAGCGACCGCCGGCCCCGGCGGCGGCGGCGCGAGCGGCGCAATGACCGGCAACGCGAGGTCGAGGTCGAACGCTGCCCGCGCCAAAGGCGCTGCAGGTGCCGGAGCCAGAGCCGAGAGCGCGCGCTCGCCAGGGACCGCCGATGGGGGCTGCGACGACTCCGCCGGCGCTGGCGCGGGCAGGGATGGCGAGGCCTCCGGCTGAGATTCCGGGGCGTTCGCTTCCGGAAAGGGTGCCTGAAGGGGCTCGCGCAACAGGCTGAACTCGACGCCCGCCGCCTTCACCCCCGCAAGCCTCAGGCGCCGGGAGGCGAGGCGCCAGGGGACCAGCCAGCCCGAGGCCTGGTCGACGTGCGCTCGCCAGCGTAGGCGCGGCGCCTGGCCACGCGCCTCGATTCCGGAAGCCGTCGCCCAGAAGGGGAACCAGGAGTGCGCCGAGTCGAAGGCGACCGCGAGTTTGTGCGGGCGGCGATTCAGAATGCGTTCGGCGACACCGGAGCGCACCGCCACCTCGAAACCGGCGACGTAGAGAACCCAGGCCGCGACAAGCCCTCCGAGTATCCGCCGCGGACGAACGCCGCGACGCGGTGGCGATACCGACTCAGGCGGCGCGGAAGCGCTCAATCGAGACTCTCACCGGGACGGCGCAGGTAGGTGCGTAGCATGGACGGGGATCTCCCGACCGGATCCTAGGCCAACCGTGCCACCGCCGAGCCGCTCCGATGGCGATCTTCACCAAGGGGCAAGAGACCTCCCGCTGTCACGTTCGAGCTCGCGAGTCCGTTCTGTAAGGTGCGACCACAACTCTCACCCGCCGTCCGCGAGGACTCGCCATGCGCCCTTCGAGCACAGCCGAGCGTCATCCATCGTTGCGTTGCTCCCCTGGCGTTGCCACTGCCGTCCTCTTCGCGGTCGCGATCTCGCCGGCGGTGGCCGCGCCCATCCCGCCGGACCTCGACGCCCGGATCGACGCGCTCTTCGCGGAGCACTCCGGGGCCGACCGTCCCGGCTGTGCGGTCGGCGTGGTGCGCGACGGCGAGCCGATCGTCGCCCGGGGCTACGGGCGCGCAAACCTCGAATCGAATCTCCCGATCACGTCCACCACCACCTTCAACCTGGGTTCGGTCGGCAAGCAGTTCACGGCGCTCACGGCGCTCATGCTGGAACGCAGCGGGCGACTCGACCTCGAAGCCGACGTACGCCGCTTCGTACCGGAGCTCGATCCTTCCGTGCCCCCGATCCGCGTCCGCGACCTGCTCGTCCATACCAGCGGCCTGCGCGACGAGGGCACGCTCGGGCTGCTCGCCGGCCGTGCGGCCCGCGACATGGACGGCCTGCTGGCGCTGCTCGCGCGTCAGAGGGGACTCAACTTCCGGCCTGGCACGCGCCACGAGTACAGCCACAGCGACTACTCGGTGCTCGCGCTCGTCCTCGAACACGTGACGAACGAACCGTTGGGCGACCTGCTCGAGCGCTCGATCTGGCGGCCGCTGGGAATGACCTCTACCCGGCTGCACGACCGGCGCGGGCGACCGATCCCGGGCCGCGCCTTCGCCTACACACAGAGCGCAGGCGGCTTCGGCGTGCGCTTCCCGGGCAGCACGCTCGTGGGCGGCAGCAACGTCTACAGCTCGGTCGACGACCTCGCCCGCTGGGAGCGCAATTTCGTGACCGCCGAGGTCGGCGGGCGCGAGGCGATCGATCGCATGCTGGCGCGTCCGCGGCTCCCATCGGGCGAACCGGGACCCTATGCTTACGGCCTTCGCCACGGCAGCTGGCGCGGCCTGCGCACGATCGCTCGCGGCGGTTCGGGCGGCGGCTTCGCGACCGAGATCCTTCGCCTTCCCGACCAGCGTCTGGCGGTGACGGTGCTCTGCAACCTGCTGCCAGCGCACCCCGGGCGCCTCGCGCGCGAGGTCGCCGCGCTGCTCGTCGCCGACAGCCTGGCACCCGTCGCCGCGGAGACGCTGCCGTCTTCCCCCAGGCGTTCTCCCGCCGACGAGCTCGCGCGCGATGCCGGCTGGTATCGGCCCATCGACGACAGGTGGAACGTCGTGCACATGATCGCCGTGGACGGCGTCCTGCACGAGGAGCTCGACGGTTCCCTGATCCCGCTCACGCGTCTCGCCGCGGATCGCTACGCCGACGGGGAATCGCTGACCTATGAGTTCACGCAGCCGGAGGGGGCACCGCGTCGTCTCACCTTGCGCACCGAGGACGAGCCCGAGGTGCTCGTGCGAACTGTCTGGACGGGGCTCTGGCGCCCGGCGCCCGCTGAGCTCGAGGAGTATCTCGGCGAGTTCGTGAGCGACGAGCTCGCCACGCGCTGGCGGTTCGCGCGCGAGGGCGAGGTACTGGTGGTGCATCGCGACGGAGCCGTGACGCCCTGCCCCCTTCAGCCGATCGAACGCGATCTTTTCCGCCTGGTCCCCGGCGGGCCGGAGAGCTGCGCCAGGATCGGACTGGCGATGACACGCGACGCCAGCGGCCACGTCGACGGCTTTGCGCTCTCGGCGATTCCCGACCCTTACGAAATCGTGCGCGGAGTGCGCTTCGAACGGATCGTGCGCGCGAAGGGTTGACGAGCGGCGCAGCATGCCGTGCGCGGGGCGAAGCGCTCTGCGCAGGCTCCGCGTCGGGCGCCGGGTGAGATGAGCCGGTTATTCGGTTGGGGGGGAGGACTGGAGATCACGGGGGCCGAGCTCGCCCCCTCGATCGATCGTGAACCACCACCGCGTTCTGGCGTCTCGCAGCTCCTCGCGATGGTGGTTGTACAAAGGGAACCGTTCGAGCTCGCGTCGGATGAAGGCTTTCAGCGTGGGCTCCTCCGGCAGACCTGAGGCACCTGACATAGCCATCTCTCCCTTCTCGCCTCGGCCGATGCATCCCGCCATCGAGCGCACGAACCAGGGGCCGGGCTCGGTACAGGAAAACCGTTGCGGAGATTCCTTTCTATCAGGCGTTCGCACCGCGGCGGGCTCGCCCGAGCGCTCTGTCACAGAACTGTCGCACTGAAACCTGATCCTCGAACGCTCATACTTCAACGCCTTCAAGTTTGTCGGCTCGCAGAGAGACCTCTCGCGAACCCGACCGCGACACCAGGTGCTACGGGATCGTCGCAGTGCCGCTCCGGAGAAAGAGGGCGACGCCGATATCTTCCAAGGGACGAGAAGGAGCGTCGCCAAGGAGGAGACCGTGGAAACCCGCCGAACGATGTTGCCCGCCATCACGCTTTCGAACGACCCCTGTCCGTTCTGCAGGTTTCCGCCGGAGAAGGCGGTCCTCGTCGAAATCGGGCGCTTCGATGGCATGACGCGTCGGACCCTGTACCAGGTTGCCTGCGCTTGCAGCGCGGCGGGTCCCCTGCGCTCCTCCCCCGCCGAAGCCGCGCTCGGCTGGAGGGCCGCTCGCGAGCGCGACACTCCGAAAGATGAAGTGGCGGCCTGGAACGGGACTCCCCGCCAGCCGTCGGCTACGGTCGAGTCGTTCCGCGTCTGGAGTCCCACCGGGAAATAGGCAGGGCAACAGATCGATGGAGCCAGGGACCGGGCACCACGATTATCGCGACTCCGGGGGCGGCGACCAGTTCATGACCACCTCGATCCGCGCCCCGCCCCCTTCACCGACCAACTGATTGACCAGGAAGCGCTGCCCGTCGGGAGCGGGGCTGAAGTAGGTCCTGTTCGAGGTCACTTTCGGCTCGGGGGTGCGCAGCCGGAAGAGCGCGATCGGTGTAGCGAACGAGAACGGATCGGTGCTCGTGACCGGCACCGCCCTGAGAACGCGGTCGTGTCCGGCGAAGTAGAGCTCCTTGCCGTCGGCGCGCCAGTGCGGCCAGTCGCCGCCATCCCGCGAGACCTGCCAGTTGCCTCCCGCACTTGCGACAGCACGCACAAAGACCTGCCCGACACCGCCGTCGTCCGAGACGTAGGCGACCAGCTTCCCGTCCGGAGAGACGGCTGCATGCGCCTCGTTGGCGCGGCCTTCGAGGAACGGCACCGCCTTCTTCGACCCGTCGAGCGGCAGGATCCAGAGGTCGGCGCCGCGATCCGGGTCGTAGCGCTCGATCAGCAGACTCTTCCCGTCGGGAAACCAGGAGTCGACCCAGCAACCGACGCCCGATTCGAAGAGCAGCTCCTCGGCGCCGCTCCCGTCCGAGGACTTGCGGAAGACCGCCCATCCGCTGGTGCGGGGCGACGTGTAGGCAATCGCTCGTCCATCGGGAGACCAGACAGGAGTCTCGCCACCGGCATCGAAGGTGAGCCGCCGGCCCTGGTCGAGACCGGCGGCGTCGAAGATCCAGAGCTGGCCCTTCTCTCCGGCCGTTACCGTCTGGACCGCGACCTGCCGGCCGTCCGGCGAGAGCGCGGGCTCCATCAATCTCGCCGCAGAGGTGACGGCGGCGAGCGGCGCTCCGCGGCGATCGAACCAGGCGAGCTCGGTGCTCTCCCGCGCGCCGTGGCGCAGGGCGATCGTTCCCGAGGCCGAGACGGAGTACCAGTCCTCGGCCGCCGCCTGCTCTTCGGCGCCGATCTGCGCGGCAAGCGGGCTGATCTCTCCCGAGAGCGTTCCGTTGGCCGGGTCGAAACGCTGCGCGACGAGCGATCCATCATGGACCCAGAGCAGGTAACCGCGCCGGTCGTAAGAGGCGCGCGAGACCTCCGGCAGGATGCGTCGTGCCGGCGTGCCCGCCGGGCCGCGCCAGTAGATTCCCGCAATCTCGTCGTTACCGAAGCAGGTGTAGATGAGCGCACCGCCAGGCAAGGCCAGGGGGAAGCGATGGCTTTGCTCGCCGCGACTCGAATCGAGTTCGGTCGCCCGATGGCTCGGTCCCGAAGAGGCCGAAACCTGCGAGAGCGCCGACGACGCGCCGGACGAGTAGTAGATCTCGCCGTCGTCGCTCCAGCTGCCGCCGCGCGGATCCGAAGCCGGGACCACGGTCTGGGAGAGACCGGTCGCGAGATCGAGGCGCTTCAACTGACCGCCGGCGAAAAAAGCGAGCTTCTTGCCGTCCGGAGACCAGAACGGCTGCTGGGCGCCTGTCGTCCCGGCGAGCGTCCGGCTCGCGCCGCTTTCGAAGGAGTGCGCCCAGAGTATGGCGGGCCCTTCGTCCGGCCGGAGCGAGAAAATCATCGTGCGGCCGTCGGGCGACAGCGCGGGAAAGCCCTGCAGGCTCCCCTTCTCCTCGGGGACGACGGCGAAGCGGGTCACCTGGGTCGCTGTGCCGGCGGCGCGGTCCGGGGCCTGCTGGCGCAGAACGAACGTGGCCACCGCCGCGCACCCGGCGAGGAGCGCGACGGACCAGGCCATCTGTTCGCGGCGCGACGCGCCGCGCGGCGGAACCTCGACCATCCGCGCCGGTTCGGTTGCTCCCTCGCCGCGCAGCTGCTCCTCGAGCACGATCCGCGCATCGGCGATGTCGTGCAGGCGGTTCTTCGGGTTGCGCTCGAGGCAGCGGCGCAGGAGCTGCCGGATCGCCGGCGGCGTCGACTCCGGCAGCTTCGAGAAATCGATCTCGGTCTTGAGCACGCCGGCGAGTGTGTCGGTCACGGTGTCGCCGGCGAAGAGCGAGCGGCCGACCAGCATCTCGTAGAGCACGACGCCGAAGGCCCAGATGTCCGCCCGCTTGTCGACCGTTACGCCACGCGCCTGCTCCGGCGCCATGTACGCCGCCGTGCCGAGGATCACCCCCAGCTGCGTCCCGTGCGCCGCCGTCAGGGTCGGCGACTGCATCAGCGTCGGCGAGCGCGCGAGATCCGCGGCCGACGCAGCCGACCCGGCCGAAGGATCCATGGCCTTGGCGAGCCCGAAGTCGAGGACTTTGACCTTTCCCTCTATGGAGGCCTTTATGTTCTGGGGCTTCAAGTCCCGGTGAACGATCCCCTTCTCGTGCGCCTCTTCGAGCGCCTGCGCAATCTGGAGCGCGACAGAAAGGCTCTCGGCAATGGCAAAGGCGCCGGACTCGAGGCGCTCGGCGAGCGTCAGCCCGTCGACGAGTTCCATGACGAGCGCGCGTGTTCCGTCCGACTCTTCGAGGCCGAAGATCGAGGCGATGTTCGGATGATGGAGCTGGGCGAGGAGCTTCGCTTCGCGCTCGAATCTCGCCAGGCGCTCCTTGTCCTCGGTGAATTCGGCAGGCAGGACCTTGATCGCGACCTGGCGATCGAGCCGGGTGTCGGTCGCCCGGTAGACCTCCCCCATACCGCCCTCGCCCAGCTTGGCGGTGATCTCGTACTGGCCGAGGCGGGTGCCCGAGGAGAGCGTCATGCCGGCGCGATCCACATCACGCGCCGCTCTCCAGCGGCAGGCGCTCGAGACCGGCGACGCGCTCGAAGCCGCGGTCGAACGAGGCGATGCGCGGGATGTCGTGGTTGAGCGCCACGCCGGCATGGACAGCGTCGCGCACCGAGAGGCCCTCGACCGTGCGCAGCAGCGCGCGTGCCCGATCCGTATCCGCCAGCGTCACCGGCAGGACGACCGGGCAGAGCTGCACGAAGAGCTCGTAGACCTCGTGCGCGAGGTCGGCGCGCCGGAGGCCGAAGTAGCGGTAGAGAATCTCCTGGAGCACCTCGGTCGACGTATACGCCTCGACCTCGCCGGTGCGCACCCGCGCGAGGAATCGCAGCGCCGGCTCGCGCAGCGGGTGATCCCTCCCTGCCACGTACATCGGCACGTTCGAATCGACGAAGACCTTCATCCGCGGCCCGTTTCGATCTCCGCCAGCATCTGATCGATGTCCGCAGTCGGACCACCGAGCGCGGCGAGGCGCTCCAGCGGATCGGGCTCGCGAGGCCCTTCGGTCAACGCCTGCTCAATGGCACGCCGGACCCATTCGCCCTTGGAGAGCCGCCTTCGCGCCGCCGCCTTGGCCAGCCGCGCTTCGAGACTCTCTGGAATGAGAACCTGCAATCGATGACTCATAGGCGCATGCTAACATGCTCACAGCAAGAGGTCGTCTCGCGCGAGCCCCAGAGGCAGGTCGTCCCGCTTCCGACCGACCAGCGAAAAGGGGTGGCGCCAAGGACCTTCGCGCTCAAACCTCGCGAGGCGATCCTTGTCCTCGGTGAACTAGGCAGGCAGGACCTTGATCGCAACCTGGCGATCGAGCCTGGTGTCGGTCGCACGATAGACCTCGCCCATGCCGCCCTCGCCGAGCTTGGCGGTGATCTCGTAGGGCCGAGCCGTTGCCCGGTCATGGGGGACCGATCACCGCACCGTACTTCAACGAGCCTTGCTTTCAGCGAGCCGCCGCTCGAGCTCCGGGAACCAGTGAAGGACCACTTGCAGGCGTCCGGAGTCCGGAGTCCGGCGCAGGAAGATGAAGCGGCCGTCGCGGGTGACGTCGTAGTTCGGCGTCGTGATGCCCGGCCCGAAGTCGTACTCGTCGGCGAAGAGCGACGTCGGCCGGCCCAGACGAGGCTCCGCCGAGCTGCCGTCGAAGGTCGCCGCCATCACCTGTCCCGCGCCGCGGTAGTAGATCTCGCGGCCGTCGCGGCTCCACCGCGTCTGGGAGCCGCCGCCCTCGGAAACCTGCCAGGCGCGATCGAGGGCCGGATAGGCCCGCACGTAGATCTCGGGCTCGCCCGATGCGTTCGACTGGTAGACGAGCCAGCGCCCGTCCGGCGAGAGCTCCGGCCCGCCTTCGTAGGCCGGCGTCGCGATCAAGGTCCGCGGCTCGAAGGCGCCACCGATCGAAGTGAGCAGGATGTCGCCCGCCGTCTCGGGCCGAATTCGCACGGTTACCAGCGAGTCGGGATCGGGCCCCGGCGCGGATGGGTAGTCGTTGATTGTCGCGCCCGGCAGTGCACCCCCACGGCCGCTGCCGTCGGCCGCCACCCATCGCGGCACGGTCTGAAGGCGCAGGAGGATCCGCTGGTCGTCGGCGCTCCAGATCGCGAAGCTCGTGCCAAACGTCCCGCCCGCAATCCGGGTGCGCGTCCCGCGTTCGAAGTCGAGCGCCTCGAGGGTGCGCGACCCCTCGAGTAGCAGCCGGCGGCCATCTCCGGACACCCGCGGCAGCCCATACGCTCCGGGCGGGAGGTCGAGGGCGCGCTCGCTGCCGTCGCGCCCCACCGAGACCGCGCGCTTCTCGTCGAACTCCCGCGGCATGTAGAGGAGCGTGCCGGCGGGCGACAGCCGGTAGCCAAGGGATCCGTAAAGCGGCGCGGCGAGCGACGACGCCGGCAGGACCTCCGTGGCCCGCCCCGAAACGACCGCGCGCTCGGTGTCGAAGGCCATGGCCCAGACCGCTCCGTCGCGCTCGAAGAGCAGGTGCCCGGTCGCCGACAGCATGGGGGTGGACGCATTCTCGACGACCACGGACCGCTCACCGCCGGTGAGCGACAGCGACTCGATTCGGGACGTCTCGGCGTGCTCCGTGAGATTCGCGAAGAGCAGGCGGCGCCCGCCGGGCAGCTCGACCGGGTCGGTGTGCAACACCTCGTGGCGCGCGCCGTCGAGCCGCGTCAGCTGCGCGGGCTCGCCGCCAGCGGCGGGCACGCGCCAGATCTCGCCGGCGCAGAGGTAATAGATCCAGCCCTCGCCCCAGGCGACGCTGTTGCGCAGGTCGGCACAGGTCGCGAGCACCGCGCCCTGCTGGTCCGCGAGCGCGAGGCGCACGACGCGCGAGCCTCCCGGGACGAAGGCGATGCTCTGGCCGTCCGGTGAGAAGGTCAGGGCGTTGACGCCCGACGAGGCCTTGATCTCGGTCGCCTCGGGTCGGTCCAGCCGGCGAACGTAGAGCCTTCGCTGACCCTCGCGGAAGCCGATCATCGCGATCGTCCGTCCGTCCGGCGAGACTGCGAGACCGGCCGGGACTCGCGTCACCAGGTCGACCCCCGCCGGCAGCGAGAGCTCGACCTGCGTGACCTCCCTGCGATCGTCTTTCGCCACCTCGCTGCGCGACGCACGCCCCAGCATCCAAGCCGCCCCGGCGATCGCGGCGATCGCGGCGATCGCCGCGACGCCAGCGACCGCGGCCACCGCGCGCGACCGCGGAAGGGCGCGGCGCTCGGCGGCGAGCGGCGCGGCCACGACCTCCGGGCTCGCGATCGCTTCGGCCAGCACCAGCCGCGCGTCGCCGATGTCGCGCAGCCGGTTCTTCGGATTGCGCTCGAGGCAGCGGCGCAGCAGCATCCGGATCGCTGCCGGCGTCCCCGCTGGCAACTGTGAAAGATCGATCTCAGTCTTGAGCACCCCGGCCAGTGTGTCGCTCACCGTGTCGCCGGCGAAGAGCGAGCGGCCGGTCAGCATCTCGAAGAGCACGACACCGAACGCCCAGATGTCGGCGCGCTTGTCGACCGCCACGCCGCGCGCCTGCTCTGGCGCCATGTAGGCCGCCGTTCCGAGGATCACGCCCAACTGCGTCCCGTGCACCGCCGTCAGCGTCGGCGAGTTCATGATCGTCGGAGAACGTGCGAAATCAGCCGCGGAGGCGGCGCCGGAGGTCGCATCCATCGCCTTGGCGAGCCCGAAGTCGAGGACTTTGACCTCGCCCTCGACGGAGGCCTTGATGTTCTGTGGTTTGAGATCTCTGTGGACGATCCCCTTCTCGTGCGCCGCTTCGAGCGCTTGCGCGATCTGGAGCGCGAAAGAAAGGCTCTCGGTAAAGGAGAGAGGCCTGGACTCGAGCCGCTCGGCGAGTGTCGGGCCGTCGACGAGCTCCATGACCAGCGCCCGCGTTCCTCCGGACTCTTCGAGTCCGAAGATCGCGGCGATGTTGGGGTGATGAAGCTGCGCGAGGAGCTTCGCCTCGCGCTCGAACCTCGCCAGGCGCTCCTTGTCCTCGGTGAATTCGGCAGGCAGGACCTTGATCGCGACCTGGCGGTCGAGCCGAGTGTCGGTCGCCCGGTAGACCTCGCCCATGCCGCCCTCACCGAGCTTGGCGGTGATCTCGAAGGGGCCGAGGCGTTGACCGATCACCGGGACCCGTTCACGGGCGGCCTGCGGCGCGCTTGCGCAGCGCGAGCTGCCAGTGGAGCACCACCGTGATCGGCGGCTGCTCGCTGCTGCGACTGGCGGCGACGAGGAATCGCTGACCGTCGCCGGCGGCGGCGTAGGTGAAGATCGGCGTGTTGCCCGAAGACGGGATGCCGACGAAGAGGGGCCGCGGCGCGGAGCGCTCTTCGATCGCGCTGGCGCCCGGGCCGGCGCCGAGCTCGACGGCCATCAGGGTGCCGTCGTTGGCGCGGAAGTAGAGCTCTCGCCCGTCGGCGCGGCGCCAGCGGGGCATGGAGCCGCCGCCGGTCGAGATCTGCCAGAGCGCTCCGCTCGGCGGGACCGAGGTCACGAAAACTTCGAACTGCCCCTGGACGTCGCTGGCGTAGGCGACCCAGCGACCGTCCGGCGAGAACTGGAAGTACTGCTGCGCTCCGCCCGGGGGCAGGAACTCCACCGGCTTTTTATCGCCGGCGAGCGGCAGCAGCCAGGAGGCATAGGTGTTGCTGCCGAAGAGAAGCGATCGGCCATCCGGCGAAAAATCCCAGCTGTAGAGGGCCGACTTCGACTGCAGCAAGGTCTCCTCCGCCCGGCTGCGGTCGGCGCGCCGGCGGCGCATCTCGTACTGCGGCAGTCCGGAAAGATCCCACGTCGTGTAGACCAGTTCGTCGCCGTCCGGAGACCAGAGCGGATTCGCCCAGCCCGGAGCGGGCCCGAAGGTGAACCGCGAAGGCTCGCCGCTCGGCAGGTTCTGCACCCAGATGTCGGAAGGATCGCCGGAGCCATAGGCGACGCGCTTCTCGCCACGCGCCAGGCCCAAACCCTGCAGAGCGCGAATGTCCGGATTCACGACGGCGAGCCGCTCTCCGGCACGATTCATCCAGACGATCTCGACGACGTCGTCTCCCGAGTTGCTGAAAGCCAGAATCTCGTGCGAGGCGAGTGTGAAGGCCCCCGTGCCGGTGTTCATCGCGATGCCCACGCCGTCGGCGACGGGAATGGCCTCGCCCGAGAGCTTTCGCCGGACGCTGTCGAACGCCTGCGCCATGAGAACGGTACCGCGCCGGAAGAGAAGGTATCCGGAGCCGGCGGAGGCATCAGAGCCAGCGGAGTCGTCGATCCCGGAAAGAGTGGCAGGAGCGAATCGGGCCTGATCGCTGCCGTCGAGCACGCGCTGAGGCTCGGCGCCGTCGACGCTCCCGACGTAGACCCCGGCCCGCTCGGCAGAGGCCGTCAGGACCTGGAACAGAAAGCTCCGTCCATCCGGGAGAAACTGTGGGTAGCGGTGATACTCCTGCACCTCCCCGGACGCGGGCCGAGTGAGCGGTGCCGGCGTGCCGCCCTGAGCAGCCACCCGCGACAGACCCTCGACTCCCTGCTTCTGACTGAAGACGATCACGCCGTCTGGACTCCAGGAGCCACCCCGACCCTCCACGGCGTCGCAGATCTTCTGTGCCGCACCTCCTTCGCGGGGGATCTTCCGCAGCTGGCCTTCGGCGAAGAATCCGATCCAGGCTCCATCGGGCGACCAGAACGGATAGGTCGGCCCTTCGACCCGAGCGATCGGATGCGACTCCACCGCGTCGAGCGCGCGGACCCAGATTCCGGTGGCGTTCGACATGACCAGGAAGCGGCCGTCCGGCGAGAGCTCGAACCCGCTGCCGCGCCGCGTCGGGCTCAGCTCACTCGGCGGCGTCAGCTGGAAGCGCACCTCTCGCTTGATCTCGGCTTGCGGCGAGCGCAGGAGCAGGCTTGTCGTGACCGCCCCAAGCCCCGCGCCGAGCAGGAGGAGCGGGGCCAGCCAGCGCCACTGACGCATCATCGGAGCCGGGCGCGCCTCGGACGCTCCGGATACGCTCCCAACCACCACGTTCTCTTCGGCTCGGCCCGAAGCGACTTCATCCAACACGAGACGCGCATCCCCGATGTCGCGCAACCTGTTCTTCGGACTGCGCGCGAGGCAGCGCCGCAGCAGGCGCCGGATGGCCGGCGGCGTCGCTTCGGGCAGGGCCGTCCAGTCGATTTCCTGGCGCAGGACCGCGGCCAAGGTGTCGGAAACGGTCTCGCCGTCGAAGAGGCGTTTGCCGGTCAGCATTTCGAAGAGGACGACCCCGAACGCCCAGATATCGGCGCGCTTGTCGACCGTCAGCCCGCGCGCCTGTTCCGGCGCCATGTACGCCGCCGTACCGAGGATCACCCCGAGCTGGGTCCCGTGCGCAGCGGTCAGGGTCGGCGACTGCATCAACGTCGGCGAGCGCGCGAGATCCGCCGCGGAACTGCCGCCCGCACTGGACTCCATCGCCTTGGCCAACCCGAAGTCGAGGACCTTGGCTTTTCCTTCACTGGATGCCTTGACGTTCTGGGGCTTGAGATCGCGATGGACGATCCCCTTTTCGTGGGCCTCCTCGAGCGCTTGCGCAATCTGCAAGGCGAAAGAGAGGCTCTCGGTAAAGGAAAGAGGCCCCGATTCGAGGCGTTCGGCGAGGGTCGGACCGTCGACGAGCTCCATGACGAGCGCCTTGACGCCGTCGCTCTCCTCGAGGCCGAAGATCGAGGCGATGTTGGGATGATGGAGCTGCGCGAGGAGCTGCGCTTCGCGCTCGAACCTGGCGAGGCGCTCCTTGTCCGCGGTGAAGGCAGCGGGGAGGACCTTGATCGCCACCTCGCGCCGGAGCTTGGTGTCGGTCGCCCGATAGACCTCCCCCATCCCGCCCTCGCCGAGCTTGGCGGTGATCTCATAGGGGCCGAGGCGTTGCCCGATCATCGGGCGCCGACCCTCCGCCGCTTACGCTCCGGCGCCATGGGTCCTACCAGAGTTGGAAACAAGGCGGCGATCTTACGTCAAGCGAGCCCGCAGCTCAGGGCCGTTCCTCCGCGGCACAGCCGAGCTTCTCGATTTGTACGCCCTTGGACGACTCGGCCGGCCCGCAGGTCGGACTGGTTATCCGTGAAGACCACGCGCCGGAAGACGGCGGTATCACCCTCACGGCTGGTCACAGCGCCTCTCGCGGTCGTCAGTACCAGCTGCGCCAGGCGAGTGTCGATCCGGTGTCGAAGCCGTCGGCGAAGACGAGCGCGGTCTCGAGGCGAACGAGCGCGGGGCGAAAGCGGTCGTCGGAGTGGCGGACCTGGCCGCCGACGACGGGTCGCCCGGACTGGAACGCGATGGCCGTCGCCTGGTCGTGGAAGGTCGAGCCCGAGAGGTCGAACGGCACCGTGACGCTGCCGTTGGGCCCGAAGTTGGAATCGAGCGCGCCGTTGGGCGCCAGGCGGACGATCGCGAAGTCGGCCGGTCCGCTGACGCCGTCGTAGGCAATTCCGGTCGCCACCAGTCGTCCGAGACCATCGAAGACGACACCGCTCAACGCCGACTGGTCGGAGCCTTCGACCAGGAAGGTGGACTTGCCATCGCCGGAGAAGCCGGTGTCGAGCGCTCCGCTCGAGGTCAGCACGGCGACCGAGGCGCGGCGCGTCCCGGGTGCGTCGGCCGAGCCGCCGAGGGCCAGCCGGCCGCTGCCGAAGTCGAAGGCGACCTCGTAGGCGGTGTCGTAGAGCCCGCCGAGGTCGAAGTCGACGCTGGCGACCCCGTCGCCCGAGAAGGTCGAGTCGAGCGCGCCCGTGAGCGTGAACCGCACCGCGACCGCGTCGAAGTTGCCGGTCGCGACGTTCGCGTAGCCCGCGACCACCGGCTTGTGATCTGCCTGGACCGTGACCGCCATCGCCTGATCCTGCCGCGCGAGACCGAGCGAGTCGAGCGTCAGCCAACCGTTGCCCGAGAAGGTCGGATCGAGGTCGCCGTCGGATTGGAGCCGCATCACGAGCATTTCCTGGTCGGCGTCGGCGAGGCCCTTGGCCCCGACGACGTAAACGCGCGCCGCGATGTCGGTGTCGATCGCTGTAGCGATCTCGTCCTCCGGTGTCAGGTCGAAGGTGGCGTAACCGTCGCCATCGAAGGCGGTGTCGAGCGTGCAGTTCGGATAGAGGAACCGCGCCACGACAGCGACCAGATTGCCGGCGCCGTATTCGACCGTGCCGGCAATCAGCAGACGGCCGGCGACGTCGAAGGTACCGACGGCGCCATAGACGTCCCACACCCCGGTGGCGCCCCCGGGGGGCTCGAAATTGCAGATCGTCGAGAGCGTCGTCGCGCCGACGCGCTGCCAGAACAGCGCGCCGGGGTCGGAGACGCGCTGCCGCGCCGCGACTACGACCAGGCGGTCATCCGGCGCCGCGAGGACACTGCCGACGCGAAACGTGCCGTCGTAGACCGACGAGTAGCTCATCTTGCCGTCGCCCCAGAAATCCGTATCGAGATCGCCGTCCGCGGCGACCAAAGGGGCCGCCTGGGCGAACCAGGCGCAAAGCAGGAGCGATAGCAGGCACCTCGTGGCGAGAGGAATGGGCATCGTCGACACCTCCTGGGGGCTCTATTCCCAGTACGTCGACCATGGCGAGAAAGGGACAGGGGGCGGAAGCTGAAGCCCCCCGTTCGGTGG
>JAGPDF010000049.1:0-31827 GCA_018057705.1 Thermoanaerobaculia bacterium
GCGGAGCTCGCCCGTTGGGCCTCCGCTTGTACCGCGCGCCGCATCTCGAGTCGGATTTCGGCGAGGGCCTCGCTGAAGCGCGCGGAGACCTTGCGCTCGAGATCCGCCAGATGATCAGGAAGGGCCATTCCGAAGTCCTCCAACCTCTCGTTCAGGGGTCCAAACCGCTCGAAACTTCACATTATCGAGACAGATGCCCCCCGCGTCAAGCCGCCTACGCGCCGCAAAGTGAACTTCGGAAAGGGTTTAGGCGGTGGCGCGGCCGCCGGTTCTTGACCGCTGCGCGGTCGCGGGACTAGAATCGCAAGTCCTTCTGCCTGCGGTCCTTAGGCCGTGATGCTGGCAGCCAAAGTGAGGTGAGCGAGCAGTGCCGATCGTGCACGTACGTGAAGAAGAGAGCTTCGAGAACGCGCTGCGACGTTTCAAGCGCAAGTGCGAAAAGGCCGGTGTGTTGACCGAGCTGAAGAAGCGTCAGCACTTCGAGAAGCCCTCCGTGAAGCGCAAGCGGAAAGCCATCCAGGCCAAGAAGAAGATGCTGCGCAAGGTCCAGGAAGAGCGTCGCATGGGCCTCTAGGCCCGACGAGGCCAGTCACAATCTGACGCAACTCGCTTTCGCTCGACCGGGCGGGGCCGGGGAGACCCGGGCCCCGCTTCTGTTTTTTCTGCGATGAACCTCCCCAACCCCCCCCGCCCGGATCTCCGCCCGGAATCCCCGGACTCGAATGTCGTCTCAGGTGCCGCCGTCGCCGCGCCGGCAACGCTCCTGGCGCTCGAGTTCGATTCTCTTCTCGCGCTCTTCGCCTCGGAAGCGCGCACCGATCTCGGCGCGGCAGTGCTCCGGAATCTGGCGCCGGCGCTGGCGCCGTCGGAGCTTCTGCGCCGCCGCGCGCGCTACGAGGAGAGCGAACGGCTCACCGTCGAAGCGCCGCTGGTGCCCGGGCTCGGAGAGGGCCTGGCGGAGCTCGTGGAGCGCCTGGCCTCCGGCGATCCGCCGCTCGCCGGCGGCGAGATTCTGCGTCTCGCGGGCCTGCTCGCGGCCGGCGGTGAGGCGGCGGCGAGAATCTCACGGGCCGACCCTCCCTGCACCGAGCTGGCGCGCGCCGTGGCGGATCTCGGCGACCCGCGTCCGTTGGTGGCGAAGATCGGCCGCATTCTCGATCGCAAGGGCGAGGTGCGCGACGACGCCAGCCCGAGGCTCGCCGCGCTGCGCCGTCAGGTCCAGGGCGCCCGCGAGCGGCTCTACGGCCGTCTCGAGGCGATCGGTGGCGCGCACCGCGAGCTCATCGGCGAGGAGACGATTCCGATGCGCGGCGGCCGCCTGATGCTCATGGTGCAGGCCGGGAACCGCGGCAAGCTCGCCGGCCTCGTGCACGGGCGGTCGGCGACCGGCAAGAGTCTCTACTTCGAGCCGCTCGAGGTCGTCGAAGAGAACAACACCCTGCAGGGCGCCGTCGACGAGCTCGAGGGCGAACGCCAGCGGCTGCTCTACGAGCTGCTGCGCGATCTCGCCGCCGAGACGCCGCTCGTGCGCCAGATGGCCGGGCTGGTGGGCGAGCTCGACGCGCTCGAGGCGGCGCGGCGTCTGGCGCGCGAGATCGACGCCCATCTGCCGGTGCTTGCTCCCCAGGGCTACCTGCGGCTGGTCGCGGCGCGCCACCCGCTGCTCGACCCGCGGCTCGCCCGGCGGCGCGAGCGGGTGCTCGGCGCGCGCGGGCACGAGGGCACGGTCGAGCCGCTCGCGATCGAGCTCACGCCTGAGCGTCGCGCGCTGGTCATCACCGGTCCCAACGCCGGCGGCAAGACCGTGGCCTTGAAGACCCTCGGCCTCCTGGCGCTCGCCGCCCAGGCCGGCCTGCCGATCCCCGCTGCCGCCGCGAGCGAGGTGCCGCACTTTTCGAGCCTCGTGGCCACGGTGGGCGACGAGCAGGATCTGCTCGCCGACCGCTCGACCTTCTCCGGGCGCCTGGCGCGCCTGGCGGAAGCCTACCGGGCGGCGGGGCCCGAGAGCCTGGCGCTGCTCGACGAGCTCGGTTCCGGAACCGACCCCGAGGAGGGTACGGCGCTCGCGGTGGCGCTCCTCGAGACGCTCGTCGAGCGCGGCGGCCTGGCGCTCATCACGACGCATCTGACCGGTCTCGCGGCGGCGGCGCTCGAGCTTCCCGGTGCGGCCTGCGCGGCGATGGAGTTCGAGCCGTCCTCCGGCAGGCCGACGTTTCGTCTTCTACCCGGTTCGCCCGGCGGCAGCGAAGCGCTCGCTCTCGCCCGCCGCATGGATCTGCCGGCGGCGTGGATCACCCGCGCCGAGGCGCTTCTGGGCGACGAGCACCGCGACCTCCGGCGTCTTCTCGCCGAGCTCGAAGCGACGCGCGAGCGGCTCGCTCTCGAAGCCGAAGCGACGCGCGCCGTGCGCGCCGACGCCGCGCTCGCAGGCGAGCGGCTCGAGCGCGAGCGCGCCGCGCTCGAGGCCGAGAGACGCACCCTCGGCGCCCGCGTCCGGCGCGAGCTCGCCGAGTTCCGCGAACGGGTGGCCCGCGAGCTCGCCGGCGCGGCCGAGCGCATGCGCGCCGAGCTCGCGGCCGGCCGCAAGAAGAGCGTTGCCCAGCAGGCAACCTCGCGCCTCTTCGCCGAAGCTCCCCAGGTCGACTTCGAGGAGCGCGCCTCGCACGACTTGCCCCTGGGCGTCGGCGCCCAGGTGCGTCACGCGATGCTCGGTTGGCGCGGTGTGGTCGAGAAGCTCACCGGCGACAAGGTCGAGGTGCTGGCGAACGGCAAGCGCCTGCGTCTCCAGGCGGGCGACCTCGTCGTCGAAGCGGCGGCTGAGCCGCCGGCGAAGGGGCGCGTCTCCCGCTCTTCCGGAAGAGACGACGTCGATCGGGCGCCGGTCGCCCAGGAGCTCCATCTCATCGGGCAGCGCGTCGAGCCGGCGCTCGAGGAGATGGACGCCTTCCTCGACCAGGCGATGCTCTCGGGCCGAGCCGAGGTGCGGATCGTCCACGGTCACGGCTCGGGCCGCCTGCGCGACGCCGTGCGCGAACGGCTGCGCAAGCACGCGGCAGTCGTCGCCTCCCGCCCCGGCGCCCCCAACGAAGGCGGCAACGGCGCCACCGTCGTGACGCTCCGCGACTGAAGCGCCGGCCCCTTCCGCACCCCTCGAGATCGTCGGCGTCGTCGACTAGGTTAGGCTCCTCCGATTCCGGAGGGGGATCAGCATGCGAATCGGTCACGTCGGACGATCTCCAAAGACGAGCAGCGTAGGGATCGCCACGATCGCAGCGCTCGCGCTTTTCGCCGGGGTGCGCGAAGCGCGCTCGCAAGTGCAGCCTCGCGAAGGCGGTGGCGGCGGATTCTCGGGTCCCACGGACGAGATTTCGGACGACTTCTACCAGCGAGTCTCGGCAGAGGTCGAGGCGAACGTCGCCTGGCTCTCGCAAATCGGCCTTCTGCCCGACCCGGATCCGCTTGGTGCACCGCTCCTCGGTTGGCCGATCACGACTTCGGGTATCGGCTACTTCTCGCCCTTCGGCATCTCGAACTTCGTCGATCAGGACGGCGCCGCCGGCTGGCTCGACTTCAACTGCGGCGCGCGGTCGTACAACGGCCACAACGGCGTCGACCTCTTCACCTGGCCTTACGGCTGGCTCGGGGTCGACCAATCGCATGTCGCCGTTCTTGCTGCGGCGGCCGGCACGATCATCGCGAAGGACGACGGCAACTTCGACCGCCGCTGCGCCTGCACCACGAACGATCCGAACTACGTCGTTCTGCAACATGCGGACGGCTCCCGCACCTGGTATCTGCACTTCAAGAGCGGCTCGACGACCACCAAGCCGATCGGCGGCGCGGTGGCTGCGGGCGAGAAGATCGGTATCGTCGGCAGCTCGGGCTGCTCGACCGGCCCGCACCTGCATTTCGAGGTCCACAACGCAGGAGCGGGTGACGGACCGGTGCTCGATCCGTTCGACGGCGCGTGCAACTTTCTGAATCCCGGCTCCCTCTGGCAGGTGCAACGCCCTTACCGCGAACCGACGATCAACCACCTCGCGACCGGCTCGGCGGCGCCGGTCTTCCCGACCTGCCCCACCACCGAGACGACCAACGAGAAACGACGGTTCGAAGATGGCGACACGATCTATTTCGTGCCCTACCTGCGCGACGAGACCCCGGCGCATCCGAAGCATCTCGAAGTGCGGCGCCCCGACGGATCGATCTACAGCTCCTGGGATCACGCGACACCGGAGGCTTACGACGCCAGCCACTGGTGGTGGGTCTGGCAGCCTTTCAACGCCGGCGGCATCGCGGGGCGCTGGACTTTCCGCGTCACCCTCAACGGCGTCACCCGCGTGCGGGCGTTCTGGATCGACACCCTCTTCGCCGACGACTTCGAAGACGCGAACCTCGCCGCCTGGAGCTCGTCGGCGCCCTGAGAGGGCCGGGAGCGTCGCCCGGCGTGAGCTCCTGCGCAAGTATTCGGGCCAGGGTCGCCGCCCGCCCTGGCACGGCCAACCAAGGCGCCCGCGGCGCGACGGTTGTGACGCTCCGCGATTAGCGGGCTACAATCCCGCGCCATGTCCTCCGAGCAGGTGCCGGGCGGTCCCGAGATCACGGCGTTGCTGGTCGCCGTCGAGAACGGCGATCGCGGAGCTTTCGACCGCCTATTCGAAGCGGTCTACACCGAATTGCGGAGCATCGCGCGGCGGCAGTTGCGCGGCGCCTCGTCGGCCGACACGCTGAGCACCACGGCGCTGGTTCACGAGGCCTACCTCAAGTTCTCGAAGCAGGCCTCGTGGTCGGTCGAGAACCGCCGCCACTTCTACGCCCTGGCGGCGCGTGCCATGCGCAGCGTGGTGATCGACCATGCGCGCCGGCGCGGCCGGGTCAAGCGTGGCGGCGCGCGTGTCGCGGTGGAGCTCGACGAGCAGCAGATCGCCTCTCCCGAGCGCGCCTCCGACCTATTGGCGGTGGACGAAGCCCTCTCGCGCCTCGAGAGCGCCGACCCCGAGCTCGCGCAGCTCGTCGAGTGGCGCTTCTTCGGCGGCCTCTCGATCGACGAGATCGCCGGGCTCCTGGACGTCTCCGACCGCACCGTGAAACGCCGCTGGCGAACCGCCCGGGCTTTTCTCTTCCAGGACCTGGCAGCACAGGGCATCTCGACGTGAAGCGCCCGGACCCGGCGCGTTTTGCTGCCGCGCGCCGGCACTTCGAGGAGCTCGCCGACCTCGAAAAGCCCGTTCGCCTCTCGCGACTCGCAGAGCTCCGCGCGATCGACTCCGAGCTCGCCCTCGCCGTCGAGGACCTCCTTGCCGCCGACTCGGCGGCCGGAGAGAGCTTCCTGGGCGGGGCGGTGGCCGGCTTCGCTCCCTCCCTGCTGCAGGAAGCGCTGGGCGAAGCGGTGGAGGACGCGCCGGATGGTCACCTCGAAGGCACGCTCGTCGGGCCCTACCGGCTGCGGGCGCTGCTCGGCCGTGGCGGCATGGGAGAGGTCTGGGAGGCGGAGCGCGCCGACGGGCAGTTCGAGCAGATCGTGGCGCTCAAGCTCCTCAAACGCGGCATGGACTCGGCGGCGGTTCTTACCCGCTTCCTGCGCGAGCGGCAGATCCTCGCGCGGCTCGAGCATCCGAACATCGCGCGGTTGCTCGACGGCGGCGTCGCCGCGGACGGCCGCCCCTACCTCGTGCTCGAACGCGTCGCCGGCGAACCGATCCAGCATTGGTGCCGGCGGCGGAACAGTCCGGTGGCGGAGCGCCTGCGGCTCATGATCGCGGTCTGCGAGGCGGTCGACGCTGCGCACCGCAGTCTCATCGTGCACCGCGACCTCAAGCCCTCCAACATTCTCGTCGACACCGACGGGCGGGTGAAGCTGCTCGATTTCGGCATCGCGAAGCTCCTCACCGGAGGGGAGGAGTCCGAGGCCGACCGCACGCGCCTCGAAGAGCGCGTGCTGACTCCGGCGTACGCCGCCCCGGAGCAGATTCTCGGTCAGCCGGTGACCACCGCGACCGACGTCTACGCCCTCGGGGTCGTGCTCTATGAGCTGCTCGCCGGCCAGCTGCCGCATCGCCGCGACACCGGTTCCGCCCTCGCTCTCGCCGAAGAGGTCGAGCGCGAGACGCTGGTGCGCCCGAGCCGCATCGCCGCCGCGAGCGGCGACGCGCGTCAGCTCGCGGGCGACCTGGACACGATCGTGCTCAAGGCGCTCGCCCGGGAGCCCGGACGGCGCTATGGTGGCGCCGCCGCGCTGGCCGATGACCTTCGACGTCACCTCGAGGGTCGTCCGGTGCTCGCTCGCCCTGACCGCCTCGGCTACCGCGTCGGGAAGTTCGTCGGGCGGCATCGCGTCGTGGTCGGCGCCGCGGCGCTGGTGCTCGTCGCGCTGATCGGTGGCATCGCCGTGTCGCTTTGGCAGGCGCGGATCGCCCGGCTCGAGGCTGCCAAGGCGACCGCCATCCAGAAGTTCGTTTTCGGACTCTTCGAGGTCAACCGCGTCCGCAACCCCGACGGCGCCAAGGCGCGCGAGACGACCGCCGAGGGGCTGCTGAAGCTCGCGGTGGTGGAGCTCGAGAAGAACGCGCCCACGACCGCGGCGCAGCGCGAAGTGCACGCCGAGCTCCAGAGCACGATCGCCGATCTCCTCGCCGATCTCGGTCTGCACGAGGATGCCGTTCGGTTGTGGACCGCGCTCGCCGCCGAGTTCGAGACTCGGGCACCCGACGCCCGTCTCGCCGATGTGCTGGTGAGCCGCGGCATCGCGGAGAGTCTGATCGGAGGGGCGGACAAAGCGCGGCTCGACTTCGAGCGCGCCCTCGCCATCCTCGACGGTGCCGGAGATACGACCTCGGTGCAGCGGGGTTGGTTGCTCTACAACCTGGGCCACAACTATTGGAGCCATCCCGGTTCCGCGGACGGCAAGGCGGAAGAGCTCTTCCGGGCCGCGATCGCGGTACTCACACCGCACGGACCGACGCGCGAGTTGGCCAACGCCCACTACGGTCTGGGCCGCGTGCTCGAATCGCGGCCCGACCCGGAAGGCGCTCAGCGCGCCTTTCGCGCCGGCATCGACGTTGCCGAAGCCACTCCCGGCATCTCGAGCACGGTCGTCGCCGGCGGCTACCAGCAGTTGTCGCGCGCCCAGGTGGCGATGCAGCAGTTCGCCGGCGCCGAAGAGAGCATTCGACGCGCGATGGCGGTCTTCGAGGAGTTCGCCGGCAAAGAGCATCGGCTCACCCTCGAGGCTGGAAACGACCTGGGTCGCCTGCTCGATGCCACCGACCGCCCGGTGGAGGCGTTGCCGCTGTTCGAGCGCGCTCTGGCAGATCGCCTGGCCCGGCTGGGACCGCTCCACACGCTGACAGTGTCGACGCGTTTCTCTTTCGCCCAGGCGCGGCTTCACGCCGGCGATCTCGCGACCGCGCTCGCCGATGCGACCGCGCTCGACCGCGACCTGGCGACCGACGCGCGTCTGCTCGAGGACCGCGGCGGGATCGTCGCGTGGCTGCTCGCCCGTGCGCTGCTCGAAACGGGCCGGGTCGAGGCCGCCGCGCAGCAGCTCGCCCGCGCCCAGCCGCTGCTTCTCGCGCGCTACGGCGAGTCGAGCCCATGGCTTGTGGAAGCGGGTCTGCTCGAGTGCGAGATCGCCCTCGCCCGAGGCGCCGCTGCGCAAGCGCGCGATCGCCTGGCGGAGGTCACCGGGCGCGTGGCCGGCGCGACGGCCACGCAGGCGCGCCGCGCGCGGCTCGCGCTGCTGCAGAGCGCGGTCGACCTTGCGCTGGGAGATCTCGCTGCGGCCGCTGCCTCGGCGGCGAAGGCGGTGGAGCTCGCCGCCCACGAGCCCGGGCGCGAGTATCGCAGGCTCGGCGAAGCGGCAGCCCGGCGAGCGGTGGCCTTGGTCGCCGGCCGCAGTGGGCGGGGCGGCGAGGCGCGCGCGGCAGCAGACTCCGCCCTGGCGCTCTACCGCGCCGCGCTCCTGCCGGGAAGTCCCCGGCTGCTCGAGCTGGAGCGCGAGCTCGTTCGATCGGCGACCCTCGCCGACCTCGCGGAGGCGTCGAGATGACACGCCTCGACCCCAGGCGTTTCGCGACCGCTCGAGCCCGCTTCGAGGAGCTCGCCGAGCTCGACGCCGCGCCGCGCGCCGAGGCGCTCGCCGCACTCGCTTCGCGCGATCCGGACCTCGCCGCTGTGGTGTCGGAGCTGCTCGCTGCCGACGCCGCAGCCGGCGAAGAGTTCCTCGCCGGGGGCGCGGCGGGGCTCGATCCGGAGGCGGTCGGTGAGGCGCTTGCGGCCGCCGAACCGCGCGGCGCTGCGGGCGGTGATCGCATCGGCCCCTACCGTCTGCGTTCGCTGCTCGGCCGCGGCGGTATGGGCGAGGTCTGGGAGTCCGAGCGCGCCGACGGGCAGTTCGAGCAGAGGGTCGCCCTGAAGTTGCTCAAGCGCGGCATGGATTCCGACGAGGTGCTGCGGCGCTTCCTGCGCGAGCGCCAGATCCTGGCGCGGCTCGAGCATCCGAACATCGCGCGGCTCCTCGACGGCGGCCTGGCACCGGACGGCAGGCCCTATCTGGTGCTCGAAAAGGTGGACGGCGAACCGATCGTCGACTGGTGCCGGACGCGGGGCGCCGATCTCGTCACGCGGCTGCGGCTGGTGATCGCCGTCGCCGAAGCGGTCGATCTCGCGCATCGCAACCTCGTCGTGCACCGCGACCTCAAGCCTTCGAACCTGCTGGTCGACGCCACAGGGGCGGTGAAACTGCTCGACTTCGGGATCGCGAAGATCCTCGCTTCCGACTCCGAGGGTGGCGAGTCGACGCGCCTCGAAGACCGCGCGCTGACCCCGGCCTACGCTGCGCCGGAGCAGATCCTGGGCCGGCCGGCGACGACGTCGACCGATGTCTATTCGCTGGGCGTCGTGCTCTACGAGCTGCTGACCGGCCGGTTGCCGCACGAGCGCTCGACGGCTTCGCACGTCGGACTGGCACAGGAGGTCGAGCGCGAGACCCTCACCCGCCCGAGCCGGGTGGTCGCCGAGGCCGGGGACGGCCGCGCCGCGCGCGCCCTGGCCGGCGATCTCGACACCATCGTGGTGAAGGCGCTCGCGCGCGAGCCGGCGCGCCGCTACGGCTCGATCGCGGCCTTCGCCGACGACCTGCGCCGGTACCTCGAAGGGCGGCCGGTGCGGGCGCGGCCCGACAGCGGCCTCTATCGCACGCGAAAATTCGTGGCCCGCCATCGCCTGGCGGTCGTCGCCGCGGCACTGGTCGTCGCGGCGCTGGTCGCCGGCCTCTCGATCGCGCTCTGGCAGGCACGGCGCGCCGAGCGGGCGGCGCTGGTGGCGCAGGCCCAGGCGTCGCGGGCCGAGCAGGTGCGCGCCTTCCTGGTGTCGATCTTCGAGGCCGCCGATCCAGCGCGGGCGCGTGGCGAGACCGTCGAGGCGCGGACGCTCCTCGACGAGGGCGCACGGCGGATCGACGCCGAGCTCGAAGCCGAGCCCGAGCTCCACGCCGAGCTCCTCGAGCTTCTGGCCGGCCTCTACCGCAAGCTGGGCGAGCTCGAACAGGCGAAGAGCCTCGCCGAACGCGCCTTCGCGGAGCATCGCCGGCTGTTCGGCGACGAGTCGGTGCAGACGGCGCGCAGCGAGTGGACCCTCGGCTGGGTGCTCGCGAACCAGGGCGACTTCGCGCCGGCGCGCGAGCGCCTGGAGCATGCGATCGCCGTCCTCGACCGCGAAGAGGGCCCCGCGAGCCTCACCGCCGCCGACGCCCGCGAGCCGTTGATGGAGCTGCTGTTCGGCGCCGAAGGACCGCAGGGGGCGCTGCCGGTCGTCGAGCGCCGCCTGGCGACCTATCGCGCCGTGCTCGGCGAGCGCGACGTGCGCACGGCGCTCTCGCTCTCCGATCTCGGTGTCGTGTTGAACGAGCTCGGGCGCAGCGCGGAGGCGGAGCAGGCCTATTGGGCGAGCGCCGAGATCCTCGACGCCCTCCTGCCGGCGGCCGATCCGCGGGTCGCCTATCCGCACAGCAATCTTGCCGGCCTGCTGCGCGAGGCCGGCCGCCTGAGCGAGGCCGAGATCGAGGCGCGCAAGGCCCTCGCCATCCGGCGCAAGGCCCTGGGCGAGGGGCATCCGGAAACGGCGATCACGCTTGGGCAGCTCTGCCGGATCCTCCTCGAGCTCGGCCGGCTCCCGGAGGCCGAGGCGGCGGCGCGCGAAACCCTGGCGATCAGCGAAGGGCGTGACCGGTTCCATGCTGCGCAGGCGCGCGCCCTGCTGGGTTCCGTCTTCCTCAAGCAGGGGAAGGCCGCCGCAGCGCTCGCGCAGTTCGAGGCCGCGGTCGTCGAGCATCAGGCTCTGCTGCCGGCGGATCACGTCCTCTTCTACTCCGTGCAGATCAATCGCGCCCGCGCTCTCGAGGCGGCCGGCCGGCCGGCCGAGGCGCGCGCCGAAGTTCGCCGGCTCTTGCCCCTCGTGTCCGCCAAGGGGGCGGAGGCCGCCGGCCCCCTCGACGGGCTGCGGCAGCTCGCCGCAAGCCTCGGCGTCGCCGACTGACCGGGGCCGCTCCGCCGACCCCGGCCGCTCGCGCTTGTCGTAGAGTCGGACGTCCGGCTTTCCGGTCCGATGGCGCTCACCAACCTCCAGCTCACCCCCCAGTTCGTGCAGGCGGTGCGCGAGGCGGTGGACATTCTCGAGATCGCCGGGGCGCACGCCAAGCTCCAGCGCGTTGGCCGCAAGTGGAAGGCGCTCTGTCCCTTCCACAAGGAGAAGACGCCCTCCTTTCAGCTCGATCCGGATCAGGGGCTCTACTACTGCTTCGGCTGTGGCAAGGGCGGCGACGCGATCAAGCTCCACATGGAGCTCACGGGGGACGACTTCCCGACCGCCATGGAGGCGCTGGCACGCCGCTTCGCCGTGCCGATCCCGGCGCCCGCCGCCCGCCGCCCGGGCGGCGGCGGGAAGTCCGAAACCCCGCGCGATCTCGAGGCCGTGCTCGAGGCGGCGGCGGAGTTCTTCACCGCCGCCCTGGCCCGGGATGCGGCCGCCCAGCGCTACCTGCGCGAGCGCCGGATCCCAGAGGAGCTCGTGACCCGTTACCGCCTCGGCTACGCCCCGGACGGCTGGCGGAACCTGACCCAGGCGCTGCACCCGAAGATCGCCATGGCGGATCTCCTCGACGCCGGTCTGGTGGGGCGACCGGAGGGCGGCGGCGAGCCCTACGACCGTTTCCGCAACCGCCTGATCTTCCCGATCAAGAACGGCACCGGGCGCCTGGTGGGCTTCGGCGGCCGGACGCTGGGCGACGACAAGGCGAAGTACGTGAACACCGCCGAGACCGACCGCTTCCACAAGGGCTCGATCCTCTTCGGCCTCGACAGCGCCAAGCGCGCGATGCGCGAGAGCGGCAAGGCGCTGCTCGTCGAGGGCTACTTCGATCAGCTGGCCGCTGTCGCCGCGGGGGTCGAGGGCGCCGTGGCGAGCATGGGCACGGCGCTGACCCCGGAGCAGGCGAAGCTCCTGGCGCGCCACGCGGAAGAGGTCATCGTCGCCTACGACGGTGACACCGCCGGCGAGGCGGCCGCCCGCCGTGCCCTGCCGATCCTCCTGGCCGAAGGGCTCGCGGTGCGCCGGGTCCGGTTCGCCGAAGGGGAGGATCCCGACTCTCTGCGGCTCGCCAAGGGGGAGGCTGCGCTCGCGGCAGCGGTTGCCGGGGCCGAGGACCTGATCCTGCTCGAGCTCGACCGGCTGGTGCCGTCCGACGCCCACCGCAACCCGCACGGCCGGGCGCGTGCCGCCAAGGAGGTCACGGCGCTCCTCGCCCCGGTCAAGGACACGGTCCTGCGTTACAGCTACGGCCGGATCGCCGCCGAGCGCCTGGGGCTGCCGCCCCACCTCCTCCTGCAGCGGCTGGGGGTCGGGCCGAAGCCGCTCGCCGAGGCCTTCGCCACCCCGTCCGAGGGAGCCGGGCCGTCGCCGGGCCGCGGGGCGGAGGAGGCCCTCCTGCGCTGCCTGCTCTGGATCGGCGACGCCCGGCGCCCGGCGCCCAGCCAGGAGGCCCTGCCCCCGGAAGAGGCCTTCGACGACCCACAGTTGCGGAATATCTACGCCCTCTTTCTTGCTCTCTACCGTGAGGCCGGGAAGTTGCCGGGAACGGCCGATCTGCGCCGGCGCCTTTCCGACGGGGACGGCATAAGTGACAGGGCTTCAATGCTTTTGCTAGAATCGGTCGATTCGGTTGGCGAGCCCGCCCCCGAGATGCACCTCAAGGGGCTGTGGGAGCGCTGGCTCGATCGTCAGCGGGCTGATCTGAATCGCGAATTGCGGCGGATCGAACTCTCGGGTGACCAGCACAGGATTGAAGAGATCCTCAACGAGTTGGAGGCGATCAAGCGGAGGCGGTACTCCGCTGCGCCCTTTTCTGCCGAGTAGCGCGAGCTGAGAGCTCGGCGCTTTCATTTTTGTCGAGCGTTTCGAGGGTTCCCGCGTGGCGCGACTGAAAATCGTTCATATCGAAGACAAGTACACTTCGGTCAAGCAGCTGATCGAGCTCGGCAGGCAGAAGCACTATCTGCTCTACGACGAGATCTACGAAGTGCTTCCCGACGAAGTCATCGGGCTCCCGGCGGAAGTCGACGCCATCTACCGCCGGTTCGAAGAGCTCAAGATCTTCGTCCTCGACCGGCCGGAGCGCTACGCCAACCGCGAGGAGATCGAGGCGGCGCCGATCGACTTCGACAAGAAGGAGAGCGAGGAGCACGAAGTCTACGCGGTCGACGAGCACGAGAAGACCAACGACCCGGTGCGCATGTACCTGCGCGAGATGGGCACGGTCCCTCTCCTCGATCGCGAAGGTGAAGTCGAGATCGCCCAGCGCATCGAGCAGGGCGAGTGGCTGATCTACGAGGCGCTGTGCGAGAACCCGCTCGTTCTGCGCGAGCTCCTGCGCCTGAACGAGCTCGCTCAGAAGGACAAGAAGGTGCTGCGCGAGCTCGTCGCCGGGAACGACCCGGAAGAGCCGCTCGACCCCAAGGCGGCGGACCGCATCAAGCGCAATCTCCGCATCTTCGACCAGATCGCCAAGCTCGACCGCGAAGTGCAGAAGCTCAAGCGCCAGCAGACGAAGTACAAGGAGGGCGGCGCGCGCTACCAGGAGTTCGCGCGCGAAGTGGATCGCGTGGTCGGCAAGATCGCGCAGGAGATCCGCTCGATCGACTTCTCGTTGCAGACGCGCAACCGTCTCGTCGACTACCTGAAGAACCTCGACCGGCAGTTCTCGGCGCTGGAGCAGGATGTCCGCCGCGCCAGGACCGCCTACGAGAAGGAGTCGAACAAGGAGCTCCGCGACCTGCAGAAGCGGCGCATCGAGAAGTACAAGCTGCGCACGGTCGAGATCGAGGAGCGCTACGGCACGACCCACCTCATGGTGGCGACGACGATCAAGAAGATCCGTGAAGGCGAGGCGATGTGCGAGCGGGCGAAGGAAGAGCTCATCGTCGCGAACCTCCGGCTCGTCGTGTCGATCGCCAAGAAGTACACCAACCGCGGTCTGCAGTTCCTCGACCTCATCCAGGAGGGGAACATCGGCCTCATGAAGGCGGTCGAGAAGTTCGAGTACCGCCGCGGCTACAAGTTCTCGACCTATGCCACCTGGTGGATCCGCCAGGCGATCACCCGCGCCATCGCCGACCAGGCGCGCACCATCCGCATCCCGGTGCACATGATCGAGACGATCAACAAGCTCACCCGCACCTCCCGTTCACTGGTGCAGGAGCTCGGCCGCGAGCCCTCGGCCGAGGAGATCGGCCAGCGCATGGACCTGCCGGCGTACAAGGTCCGGAAGATCATGAAGATCGCGCAGGAGCCGATCTCTCTCGAAACGCCCATCGGGGAAGAAGAGGATTCGCATCTTGGAGATTTCATCGAGGACAAGACGGCGGTCTCGCCGATCGACTCGGTGATCTCGACCTCCCGCCGCGAAGAGGTGCAGCGCGTCATGAAGACGCTGACGCCGCGCGAGGAAGAGGTGCTCGCCAAGCGTTTCGGCCTCGCCGACGGCACCGAACACACCCTCGAAGAGGTCGGCCGGATCCACAACGTCACCCGCGAGAGGATCCGCCAGATCGAGTCGAAGGCGCTCCGCAAGCTCCGGCACCCGTCGCGCGCCGGCAAGTTGAAGCCGTTTCTGGACACCGGGCTGTAGGGGAGGCTGGGGACACGATCTCGATCGTGTCGCCTCTCCGCCGGCACGATCTTGATCGCGTCCCCGGCCTGCGTTACGATTCCCTTTCCGCGCCCGCCGGGCGCGGACCGCAACATTCCTGGGTAGCTCAGTGGTAGAGCGATCGGCTGTTAACCGATTGGTCGGGGGTTCAAGTCCCTCCCCAGGAGCCATCTTCCCTCCGTGACCCCTCCTGCCTCACCGAAGTCTCCAATGACCTACGCCGAGTACGAGCCGGCGGCGGCGCTCGAGCCTTACGTCGCGAGCCTCTGGTCGTTCACGGTCGATCCCGAAGCCGGCCCGGTCGAGCACTGGGTGCCGCCCGACGGCTGCATCAGCCTCGCTTTCCGACGCCACAGTCCGATGGCCGTTCTGGTGGGCCCGTGGACCGAACCGCTTACGCCGCCGGTTGTCGCCGGCGACGCCTATTTCGGCGTGCGCTTCTGGCCCGGCGCGGCGGGAGCCCTGCTGCCGATCCGGCCGGCGGAGCTGCGCAACCGGTCGATTCCTGCCGGGCAGCTCCCTGCACTGGCCTGGACGACCGGGCTCACCGCAGAGCTTTGGGCCGCGAGCGCTGGCGCCGCAGACGCCGCCGTCGACCCGACGCCCCTCGACCGGGCGCTGCGGGCGCTCCTGCCGGCAGCGCGCCCGCTCGATGTCGCGGTGAACTTTGCCGCCCGACGAATCATCGCCACGGGTGGCGAGTTGCGCATCGCTTTACTCGCCCGGGAGCTCGGGCTCTCGCCGAGACAGTTCCGCCGCCGTTTCACCGCTGCGGTTGGAGTGTCCCCCAAGGAGCTGGCGCGCATCTGGCGTCTGCGTCGATGCGCCCTCGCCGCGCTTGACCCGTCGAGCCCAGAGACCGCGCGCTGGGCAGAGCTCGCCGCGGCGCACGGCTTCGCCGATCAGGCGCATCTGGTGCGCGAGTTCCGCCACCTCCTGGGCCTCCCGCCGACGGCTTTCGCCCGCCAGTTCGCGCGCATCGCCCACCGCGACCTCCAGCCGACCTAGCGATTCCCCGCTCAGGGTCCTATCTGGACTCCTTCGCTGCGGATCCGGGGACACATAGCGGCTGCGGCGCACGTTGGTCGACTGAGCATTCGAGCGGCCGCAATGTGTCCCCGAATCTTGGGAGAGAAGCTCCCTGCATCGCAGGGGCGCTCGGGCGCTCGAGAATCCAGGGTGGGCGACCACGCTTCAAATAGGAGCCCGCCCTGGATTCTCGAGTGGCCGGGTGCCCCCACCACTGTAGGCCCGACCGCCCAGAACTGGCCGATTCATTCAAGACAGCAGCGGAAACAGCGACTAGAGTCTGGCCAACTCAAGGAGAACGGCCATGTCCACGCTTCGCACGGCTCGCCTTTCCGCCCTGTTCGCTCTCGCAAGCCTGGCTGCGGGCGTCCCGCTTCTGGCGCAAGCGCCCGGCAGCACGCCGCCGCCCGCTCCTCCGGCGACCGCTCAGCCCGGACGTCCGCCGGCGCCAGACGCCGCGAAGTTGCGCGCGGCGATGAAGCCGTTCCTGCCCGCCGTCGGGAAGTGGCGCGGCGAAGGCTGGATGCAGATGGGGCCCGGCGAGCCGGCGCGCGCGGTGAGCGAGGAGACGGTCGAGATGCGCCTCGACGGTCTCGTGCTGGTGATCGAGGGGCTGCATCACGAGAAGCTGGCGGACGGCTCTGCAGGGAAGGTGGTGCATCACGCTCTTGCCATCGCTTCGGCGGATCCCGCCGGCGGCTACCGCTTCTCCACCTTCCTCGCCGACGGCCGCGCCGCGGACGCGCGCGGCAACTGGGAGAACGGCAAGTTCGTCTGGGCGCCGCCGGCCCCTCCTGGACGGCAGATCCGCTACGTCGTCGACTGGAGCGTCGCCGACCGCTGGAGCGAGATTGGCGAGATGTCGACCGACGGCACGACCTGGACGAAGTTCTTCGAGATGAACCTCACTCGGAGCGCTCCGTAGGGCAGAGCCTGCGGACCGGTGCGGCTCACCTCGCGCTGAGCAGCAGGCCGGCGACGAGACCCGCGGTGCCCGACAGGATGCCGAGCGTCCAGCCGAGCACCGCCAGCCGCCTCTCGCGGGCGCGCGCCCGGGCTGCCCGGACGGGATCCTCTGCGGCTTCGAGCTCTCTCCTGGCACGCAGGATGCGCGGCAGCCAGAGGAGGTGAAGGCCCCCGAGGCCGGCGAGGAACGCCGCGAACGTCGCGACCTGCGACCAGGGCTGGTGCGTCAGCTGCCACGAGATCGGAAATATCGCCGCAGCGACGAGGACGAGTCCCACGCTCGTTCTCTCGAACCTGCGCAAGGCGTGCAGCTCCTCGGGGAAGCGCGCCTGGCGTTTCAGCTGCCGCGTTCCGAACAGCACCCCGGCGATGCCACCCGCAGCCCCAAGCAGCGCGCCGCCGCCGATCGCCAGCAGCTTCGCGAAGAGTGCCGGCACGAGTCCGGAGGCAGTTGCGGTCGAAGCCGTCGGAAGCGTCGTCGCCGAAGCGAGGGTCGGTGCGCCCACGGCGAGCGCCGTGAGCACCGCGGTCGTCAGCGTGGCGTCCGGCGCAGTCCGCCGGGCCGCCGATCCGAAGCGCTCGAGCAGCGAGCCGCGGAGCTTCGTGCGGGCGCGCGTCAGGCGCTGGCGGACGTTCGCTTCGGAGAGGCCGAGGAGATCCGCGACATGGGCCGTCGACTCGCCCTCGCGATAGTAGAGCGTCACCACCTCGCGCGCCGCGTCCGGTAGCTCGTCGAAGACCGCCTCGAACAGCTGGCGTTCCTCGTCGGCGAGCATCGCAGCACCGGCATGCGGACGGGGGTCGAGCGCCATCGCCAGGAGCTGTTCGGTGTCCTGCGTGGTCACCCGCCGGGCGCGCCGCCGTTCGGTCCGCAACACGTGGTACGCGCGGTGCCGGGTCATCTGCCGCAGCCAGGGAAGCAGGCTGTGCGGATCGCGGAGGCTCCTGAGGTCGCGCCAGGCCGCGAGGAAGACCTCCTGCGCGACGTCGCGGGCGAGCTCGGCGTCGCGCACGATGGCGAGCGCGATCGAGCCGACGACCGAGCGCGTGCCGTCCACGAGGTGGGCGAACGCATCGCGGTCGCCGCGCGCGGCGGCCGGGACGTGGGCAGCGAGAGCGAGAGTGAGCGGGTCCATGGTCATTGCCGATGGGGCGCCAGGGTCAGGGCGATCGAGCCCGCCGTCAACGCCTCGGTCCGGCGGCAGACCCGGCGAGGAATTCGTCCAGTGCGGCGAAGAGGAACGCGGGATCGTCGAACATGATGAAGTGGCGGGCTTTCGTCGCCATGATGACACGGGCCTTGGGTGCCGCCGCGAGCTGGAGCTCGTAGGCTTTCTGGAACGCCGGCTGCATCGTGTCCGGAGCGGCGCCCGAGGCGCCGATGAGCAGCGTCGGGGCGGTGATCGCGGCGACGTCCCGCCGCAGGTCGGTCGACATCAACTCGGCGACGGCGATGCCGGCGGTGGCCGGATCCGACTGGCGGGCCCACGCGAGCGCACGCTCGACGTCGCCCGGCGCCGTGATCATCGTGGCGAGCGCCATACGACTCTGGCTCACGAGCTGGTCGGTGGTGAACGCGGCATACATCGTCCGGATCTGCTCGCCCTGGACCTTCGCGTCGTCAGCGGTGGCCGCGGGGTTCATGAGCGCGGGCAGAAACGGCACACCGTCGACCGCTACGACGCCGCCGACGAGCTCGGGCGCCGTGGCGGCGATCCAGAAGGACAGGAAGCCGCCGAGGCTATGCCCGGCGACGATCGGCCTGTCGAGTCCTGCGGCTCGAATGTAGCCGATCAGCTCCTCCCGCACCCGGGGAAGGAACGGAGCGCCGACAGGGGCCGGCCCGCCGAAGCCGGCGAGCGTCAGCACGTGCAACGTGTAGCGGTCCTTGTAGCGCGCGACCGTCGTGTCCCAGACCTCTCCCGAGGACAGTAGGCCCGGGATGAGGACGATCGCCGGGCCTGTCCCCGTGACCTGAACATCGAAAGAGGGGTGGGAGGACTGGGCGCCGGCGCTGGCGGCAAGGGCGAACGCCAGGGCGAGAGCAGCAACGGACTTGAGGGTCGAGGTACAGGACATGGGTGTGTCTCCTTGCTCCCATAGGAGCCGGTCCGCGCAGTGTGTGACAGCCGGGTTGGGCCGGGTCTCCGAGTGGCTGGGTTCCAGACCGGGTTCGCCGATGAGTCGCTGGCGGGCGAGGGGGCCGCGGCACGCACCGTGCAGGCTTTCGAGGAGGTGAAGCCCCGGGAACGCAGACGCGGCAGATCCCTGGCCGTCGCTCTTTGCGGCGTCGCCCTGGCGGCGTGCGCCATGGGCCAGGAGTCTCCCGAGCCGCAGCACTTCGGCGAGCAGATCGACGTCCGCACCGGCTTCGTGCGTGTGACCCTCCCGGGCGGCACCTCGGCGCCGCGGGCCGAAGAGTTCGAGGTTCTCTGGCAGCGCCAGCCGCAGAAAGTCCTGCGGGTCCTCGGCGGTGCCGCCGATCCGCTCGAGGTTGGGATTGCGGTCGACCGTTCGGCCAGCATGCACGCGGCGTTCGAACCGATGCGCGCGGCGGCGCTGGCGCTCGTCGATCAGGGCATCTCGGAAAGCGACCGGGTCTTCGTGGTCGGCTTCGCGGACCAGGCCCGCCTGCTCGCCGAAGGGCGCGGGGCCGCAAAGGAGGTGCTGCAGGCTCTCCCCGCGAGCCCCGAAGCCGGGACCCACCCGACCGCCCTCTGGCAATCGCTGACCCGGGCGCTGGAGCTCTTCGGCAACGCCGATGGGCGCGCGGCGCTCATCGTCGTCTCCGACGGCTGCGACACTACCGGCGGGTTCGTGCGTGCCTCCTCCGTGGCGCGTAGATCCAACGATCTCGCCATTCCGATCTTCCTGCTCCTGCCGGGCCGGGACGACTGTCGCAACACCGTCTGCGTCCTCGGCGCGGCTGGAGAGTGGAGCTGCTCGCCCGCCGATCCGCCCAGACTGGAGCGTCAACTCACCCGGGTCGGCGAGACGGTGGCCGTCCGGACGATGACTTACACCCAGAACACCACGGGCTCCTTTTCGACCGCCGAGCGCCACCGGTTCACCGCGATGATCGCCGACAGCGGTGGCGGGACCTATACGGTGAAGCGTCCGGAGGACTGGCCGGGCGCGTGGAGGCGGATCTTCGACCAGCTGGGCAGGCAGTGGACGATTGTCTACGAACCGACCTCCGACGACGTGAAGAGCGAAGAGATTGCGGTCTACCGGCGGGCGGACGGGCGTCGGAAGCGACTGCGCTAGCCTCGCAGGCCTGATGACCGATCTCCGGGCGCTTCTCGGACAGACCGATATCTATCTCGTCGACCAGTTGATGCGAGGGCGGATCGCGCCCGGGATGCGGATCTTCGACGCCGGCTGCGGCGGCGGCCGGAACCTCGTCTACTTCCTGCGCGAAGGCTACGCCGTCGCCGGCGTCGATGGCGACGCAGCGGCAGTCCGTGCGGTGCGCAGGCTGGCCGCGGAGTGGGCGCCGCAGCTGCCGGCGGAGAACTTCCGTCACGAGGCGGTGGAAGCCCACACCTTTCCGCGTCCCTGCGCGGAGGTCGTGATCAGCAGCGCCGTGCTGCACTTCGCTCGCGATCCGGAGCAATTCCGCGCCATGCTCGAGGCCTCCTGGGCGGCGCTCGCGCCCGGCGGACTCTTTTTCTGCCGGCTGGCGTCGAGTATCGGAATGGAGGGCCAGTTCCGGTCGTTGGGCGGCGGCCGCTTCGCGCTCCCGGACGGCAGCGAGCGCTACCTGGTCGACGCCGCGACGCTCCTCTCGCTCACCGCCCGGCTCGGCGGCGAGCTTCTCGATCCGTTGAAGACCACCATTGTCCACGACCAGCGCGCGATGACCACCTGGGTGCTGCGCAAGAAAAATTCGTGACAGTTACCTGATTTCCCGGCAGATCGTTGCCGTGCACCCATCTACCGGTGGAGGAAATCAGGTAACTGTCACCAGTTTTTCAGCCTCTGTTTGGAAATCAGGTAACTGTCACGAATTTTTCAGACCGATCCCGGGTCCCAGGACGGCGATGAAGAAGAGCGCCGTGAGGGCGCCGGCGATGAGCCAGGGCCAGCTTCGCGCGAGGCCGAGGGCCGGAGCGCCGGTGGGCGGGTAGCGCTCGCAGTTGCGCAGCAGCTGGGCCATCCAGGCGAGCGCCGAGGCGCCGCCGAACGAAGCGGCCGCGGCCGAGATGAGGACCAGCATGGGGCTCTCGGGATTGAGCAGGCCCGCCGACACGTAGAGCACACCGCCGGCGATGTACGGCACGACCGTGAGGCGCACGGCACGCGCCATGCGCCCCGGGCCGGTCTCTGGGTCGCTGGCGTCGAGAAATGGCAAAAGTCCGCGCAGCGCGATCGGCACCGCGACGAACCAGTAGGCGGCGGTACCAACGACGGCGAGGCCGACACGCCAGAGAGCGTAGTGCGGCCAGCCCGCGACGACCGCGTTCCAGTCGCCGATGCCGCCGAGCCCCGAGAACATCCAGTAGCCGAAAGCCTGCAGGAGATTCAGGGTCAGGAAGAGCCAGAGGAAGTAGCGGCCGGTCGCGGCCCGCACGATGCCAGCACGCAGAAGGAGCGCGGTGAGCGCTGCGAAGGCGAGATTCGTGAGCGTCCCGCCGGCCGAGATCCACCGGCTGCCGGCATCGGTGACGCCGTCGCGGCCGCATTCGAAGTAGACCGCGTTCAAGACTCGCGGTTCCCCTCCCATAGCGACGCACATACCCCCGTGCCCGAGCCCCTCGTGGGCGACGTTCGTCAGCGCGTAGGCGACGACTGCGATCGCAATCACGGTCGGCAGGTGCAGCGCGGCGGCAGGCGGCGTCGCAGCGGTTTTCTCGGACATGACTCTCCTCGCTCGGAAAAATTCGTGACAGTTACCCATTTCCCGACAGTGCTTGTGACGAGTATGGCTGTCCGAATCGGGAAATGGGTAACTGTCACGAATTTTTCTCTATTGACATTCTCCACCGGATGCATGATTATGCGCATCTTCTGGTAAACGAGATGCCGACCGATATCGAACAGAGAGACCGCCGCCGCCAGGCCATCGTGGACCTGGTGCGCCGCTCGCGCATCGCGAGCCAGGAGGAGCTGCGGGCGAAGCTCGCGGCGCGAGGCTTCGAGGCCACCCAACCCTCGGTCTCGCGAGACCTGCGGGATCTCGGGGTGGGCAAGGCGGCCGGGCGCTATGTGCTCGCCGACGAGCTCGGCCCGGAGACCCGCGACGCGCTCGGCGAGGTCGTCCACTTCGTGCGCGGCGTGCGGCCGGCGGGCCCCTACCTCGCGGTGATCTCGACCACGGTCGGCGCGGCGCAGACGGTGGCGATCGCGCTCGATCATGCGGGGTTCCCGGAGCTCGCGGGCACCGTCGCCGGCGACGACACGATCTTCGCCGCCACCTCCTCGGCGGCGGCCCAGCGGCGGTTCCTCGAGCGCCTGCGCCACCTGCTTTCCGAAATCTCCGGCCCTGCCGGGTACGCCGTCCCAGCCGGACGACGCGCGGTCTGATTCCAGACCCGCGCCCTCGACCCTCACTCGAAACTGCGGAGAAACGTGACGATGAAGCCCATTGTGTTGGCATTTTCCGGCGGCCTGGACACCAGCTGGGCGATCCCCTATCTCGCCGGGACGACCGGGCGGCCGGTGGCCACGGTCACCGTCGACACCGGCGGCTTCGATACTGCGGCCCGGGCGGATCTGGCGGAGCGCGCCGCGGCGTTGGGCGCCGTCCACCACCGCATGCTCGACGCCCGTTCCGAGTACTTCGATCGCGTGCTCCGCTTCCTGATCTACGGCAACGTCCGGCGCGGGGGCACCTATCCGCTCTCGGTCGGCGCCGAACGGAGCATCCAGGCGCGCGGCGTGGCGATCGCGGCGCGTGAGCTCGGCAGCTCCACCGTGGCTCACGGTTCGACTGCGGCGGGCAATGACCAGGTGCGCTTCGAGGTCGCCCTGCGCACCCTCGAGCCCGAGTTCGAGATCCTCGCGCCGGTGCGCGACTTCCTGGTCTCGCGTGCGGCGCAGGTCGCCTTCCTCGAGGAGCGCGGGCTCCCGGTGCCGGCGCACGGCGCGGCCTATTCGGTCAACCGCGGACTCTGGGGGACGACGATCGGCGGCAGCGAGACCAAGTCGAGCGAGCAGCCGCTCCCCGAAGCCGCGTGGGTGGCGACGCGCGGCGCCTTCGACTCGCCGCTCGCGCCGGCGCGCCACCGTCTGACCTTCGAGCAGGGCGTGCCGGTCGCCTTCGACGGCGTGGCGCTCTCCCCGGTGGCGCTCATCGAAATCGTGGAGCGAGTGGCCGCCCCGTTCGGCATCGGCCGGGGCATCCACCTGGGCGAGACGATTCTCGGCATCAAGGGGCGGGTCGCCTACGAAGCGCCCGCGGCGGAGGTCCTCCTCGCGGCCCATCGCGAGCTCGAGAAGCTCGTGCTCACCGGCCGCCAGTTGCGCATCAAGGAGGGGATCGCCGCGCAGTATGGCGAGCTCGTCCACGAGGGGCAGCACCTCGAGCCGGTCTGCCGCGATCTCGAAGCGTTTCTCGCCTCGTCCCAGCAGCGGGTGAGCGGCGAGGTGCATCTGCTGCTGCGCCCCGGGGCGCTCTTCGTCGAGGGAGTGAGCTCGCCGTTCTCGCTCCTCGCGGCCTCGCGCGGCGCCTACGGCGAAGCCGCCGGGGAGTGGACCGCCGCCGACGCGCGTGGCTTCGCGCGCCTCGCGGCGCTCCCCGGGGAGCTCCACGCCCGGGTCGGACGGCAGTGCGCAGTCTCGAAACGGGAGCAGAAGCTGGAGACGGCCGCAACGAAGGGAGGCCCGGCATGAAGACGATCGTCCTCGACAAGATCGCCTCGGTCACGAAGAGCGTCGGACTGAAGCGCGAGGTGCGCCTGACCAAGGAGATCCCGTGCGAGGAGGGGATCGTCGTCGCGGTGCGCGTGCTCACCGACAAAAGCACCTACAACCAGATCGAGCTGCCCTCCGGCCGCATGGCGCAGGTCAAGCGCGGCGATATCGTGGCCGGCTGTCTCGGCCACCGGCACGCCCTCTTCGGCTACTCCGGGCGGATCCCGGAGCGTCTCGCCCCGGGTGACATCGTTCACCTGCTCAACCTGGGCGGCGTGCTGGGGATCTGCGACTCGGTGAATCCGGACCTCGGGAAGCCGTTCGAGTGCGAAGTGCTCGGCGCGGTCCTCTCTTTTCCGGTGCTGGGGGAACGCATCGGGCGCCCCGCGCGGATCGGTGGCGAGCCGCTGCCGGCGGAGCCGCGCCTCGACTTGAAGGGCATTCCGGTCGTCGCCATGGTCGGCAGCTGCATGAACTGCGGCAAAACCGCCGCCGCCTGCGCCCTGGTGCGCGAGTTCGCCCACCAGGGCTTGCGCGTCGACGGCCTCAAGGCGACCGGCGTCTCGCTGCGGAGGGACATCCTGGCGCTCGAGGATGCCGGAGCGCGCGCCACGGCGATCTTCACCGACCTCGGCGTGGTCTCGACGACGGCTGCGAACTCGGCACAGGCGACGCGCATGCTGCTGACGAAGCTCGCCGCCCAGACCGTCGATCCGGCGCTTCGCGCCGACCTGATCGTCCTCGAGCTCGGTGATGGCCTTCTGGGCGCCTACGGCGTCGATGCCATTCTCGGAGACCCCGAGCTGCGCTCCGCCTTCACGGCCGTCGTCCTGGCGGCGAACGATCCAGTGGCGGCGTGGGGCGGGATCGAGCTCCTGCGGCGCGACTACGGCATCGAGCCGGTAGCGGTGACCGGTCCGGCGACCGACAACGCGGTCGGCGTCCGGCTGATCGAGGACCGCATGGGGGTGCCGGCGGCCAACGCCCGGACCTCGCCGGAGGCGCTCGCCGCGATGGTCTTCGCGCGCCTCGGGATTGCGCCCGCGGGCGGCGGTGCCGCTCTCGATGCGCAAGATCCGACCGACCTCTCTAATTCCGCTCTCTCTGCCGTCGAACACGAGGGCGGGCGTTGAACCAGAAGGCTTCTGCAACCGTCCCGGTGATCGTCCTCGGCGGCTCGGGCTATGTCGCCGGGGAGGTCGTGCGCCTGCTCGCCGCCCATCCCGGCTTCACGCTCGCCGCCGTCGTCTCCGAGAGCCGTGCCGGCACCGCTGTCGCGGAAGCCTTCCCGCATCTCGCCGGGACGATCGACGGTCTGGTCTTCACCGACTTCGAAGCGCTCCCGGCGCTCTTCGCGAGCGCGGCCGGCGACCGGGTGCGCTTCGCCCTGGTCTCCGCCGCGCCGCACGGCGCTTCGGCGGCGCTGGTGGCGCGGGCGATCGCGCTGGCCGAGAGCGCCGCGGTGGCGCTCTCGGTGGTCGATCTCTCGGCGGACTTCCGCTTCGCCGACGCCGCCCGATACGAAGCCGTCTACGGCCATCCCCATCCGGCCCCGGGTCTGCTGCCGCGCTTCGTGCGCGCGCTCCCCGAGCACTCGTCCTGGGCGCCGGGAGAAAGTGACAGCGTCTGCATCGCGCACCCGGGCTGCTTTACGACCGCAGTGTTGCTCGCCGTCGTGCCGCTGCTGGCGCTCGGCGTCGCCGAGCCGCACTTCGCGGTGACCGCGATCACTGGCTCGACCGGCAGCGGCCGCGGGCTCTCCGACAAGACCCATCATCCGGCGCGGCGCAGCAACCTCGCAGCCTACTCGCCGCTCGCCCACCGTCATGCGCCGGAGATGGCGGCACTTGCCGGCGAGGCCTCGGGGATCCGCCCGGAGATCGACTTCGTGCCGCTCTCCGGGCCGCAGGCACGGGGCATCTATGCCGCGGTCCAGGGAAGGCTGGTGGAGGCGCGGCGCGGGGCCGCCGCGGCGGAGATCGCCAGCGAGCTGGCGGGCTTCTACGCCGGGCGCCCGTTCGTCGCGATCAGCGGGACGCCGCCGGCCCTGACCGACGTCGTCGGGACCAACCGGGCGCGCCTCGGGGTCGCCTGCGGCGGCGGGTCGCTCGCCGTCACCGTGGCGATCGACAACCTGGTCAAGGGGGCGGCCGGTGGCGCCGTGCAGTGGCTCAACCGGATCTACGGCTTCGACGAGGCGGTCGGCCTCGAAGCCGCGAGTCTGGGATGGTTCTGACGTGGGAGACGAAGAGATGATCGCGAGTCCATTGGCGGGTCTGCACGCGGGAACGGAGGCTTCGGCAGCGGAGCTCGAAGCGCGCTACCTTCTGCCGGTCTACAAGCACCTGGCCCTCGAGCCGGTGCGCGGCGAGGGCGTCTGGCTCGAAACCGCGGACGGCCGGCGGGTTCTCGATCTCTACGGCGGCCACGCCGTGGCACTTCTGGGCTACGGGCACCCGCGGCTGCTGGCGGCGCTCGCGCACCAGGCCGCAGAGCTCCACTTCCAGTCGAACGCCGTGCCGAACTTCGTGCGCGGACGGGCCGCCGAGGCGCTCATCGCCTTCGCCCCCGAGGGGCTCGAGCAGGCCTTCTTCGTCAACAGCGGCGCCGAGGCGAACGAGAACGCGCTGCGCCTCGCCTTCCGCAGAACCGGGCGTCGCAAAGTGGTGGCGATCGAAGGCGCCTTTCACGGCCGCACCGCGGCGGCGGCGGCGGTCTCCTGGGGCTCGGAGCGCTGGTACGGCTTTCCCGCCAAACCGTTTGACGTCGAGTTCGTGCCGCGCGGCGACTTCGGCCGGCTCGCCCAGGCGGTCGACAGTGACACCGCCGCGCTGATCCTCGAGCCGGTGCAGGGGCTGGCCGGCGCCTACGCTCTCGGAAGGGAGTTTCTGGTCGCGGCCCGCGAGGTCACCGAAGAGGCCGGCGCCCTGCTCATCTTCGACGAGGTCCAGTGCGGTCTCGGCAGGAGCGGTGCGCCGTTCTCGGCGCGCCTGCACGGCGTGACGCCGGACATCCTGACGGTCGGCAAAGGTCTCGCCGGCGGACTCCCGGCGGCCGCGCTCGTCGTCCGGCCCGAGGCGATGCCGAAACTGGCCGCCGGCGATCTCGGCACGACGTTCGGTGGCGGGCCGCTCGTCTGCGCGGCGATCGAGGCGACCCTCGACGCGCTCGTCGAGGAGGGGCTCATGCCGCGGGTCCGCGTCGTCTCGCGGGCGCTCTTCGGCCTTGCCGGGCGCGGTCCGGTGGTCGCCGTCCAGGGCGAGGGCCTCCTCCTCGGGCTGCGGACCCGTCGGCCGGCGAGGGAGATCCAGGCGGAGCTGCTCGCGCGCGACATCCTCGTCGGCACGAGCGACGATCCGTTCGTCGTGCGTCTGCTGCCGCCGCTCACTCTCGGTCTCGAGCATGTCGCGCTCCTCGCCGCGGCCCTGCAGGAGCTCGCCGAATGAAGCGACTGGAGCAGTTCTGGAGTCTCGCGGACCTGCCGCGCGAAGAGATCGTCGATCTCCTCGCCCTGGCGGAGCGCCTCGAAACCGAGGGCGACCGCCAGGCGCTCGCCGGCAAGATCCTCGGGCTGCTCTTCTTCAACCCGTCGCTGCGCACCCTCGCCTCGATGCAGGCGGCGATGGCGAAGCTCGGCGGGACGAGCTTCGTCGTCACGCCCGGCGGCTCCTCCTGGAAGCTCGAGACGGGCGACGGTGTCGTCATGGACGGCCCCGCGTCGGAGCACGTGCGCGAAGCGATACCGGTGCTCGCCGGCTACGCCGACGTGCTCGGCGTGCGGGCCTTCGCCTCGGGGACCGATCTCGCGGCCGATCTCGCCGATTCGAGCTTCCGGGCGCTCGCCGGCCTGTCGCCCAGGCCGGTGATCAATCTCGAATCGGCGATCGATCACCCTTGCCAGGCGCTCGCCGACTGGAAGACGCTCGACGAGCTCGGGGTGGCGCGCCACGGCAAGCTCGTTCTGTCGTGGGCGAATCATCCGAAGGCGCTGCCGCTCGCCGTGCCGGCGGCGGTATTGCAGATGGCCGCGCTGCGCGGCATGGAACTGACCGTCCTGCGGCCCGAAGCGTACGCGCTGCCGGAGTCGCTCCTCGCCGAGGCGCGGAACCTCGCCGCGGGAACGGGCGGCAGCATCCGCGAGACCGATGAGCGGCCGGCGGCGCTCGAGGGCGCCGCGATCGTCTACGCCAAGTCCTGGGCGTCGGCGGCAAACTACGGCGATGCCGAAGCCGAACGCACGCTGCGCGCCGGGCTCGCCGCGTGGTGCGTCGAGGAGAGCTGGTTCGAGAACGCACCCGGGGCGCGCTTCATGCACTGCCTGCCGGTGCGCCGCAACGTCGTCGTCGCCGACGCCGTGCTCGACTCGCCGCGGAGCGTCGTCGTGCGGCAGGCGCACAACCGACTCTGGGCCCAGATGGCCGTGCTGCACCGGATGCTCGCCGGAGTGAATGCCGGGATGCGCCAGGAAGGCGCGACGATTTCCATGAAGGAGAAGCGATGAAAGACGTCGGACAGCGTAGCGACCGGATGACCGAGGTGGCGGGCCTGAAGCACGCCCTGCCCTACCTCCGCCTCTTTCAGGGCAAGACCTTCGTCGTCAAGCTTTCGGGCGAGGCGATCGAAGAGGAGGCGCGGCTGGTGCTCTTCCTCGAGCAGATCGAGGTCCTGCACCGCCTCGGCATCCGCGTCGTCCTCGTCCACGGTGGCGGGCCGCAAACGACCGAGCTCGCCTCCCGCCTGGGGCTCGCGACGCAGAAGATCGACGGCCGCCGGGTGACCGACGCCGCGACCCTCGAGGCCGCGGTCATGGCGATGGCCGGCAAGGTCAATACGACGCTCCTCGCCATCTGCCGCCGTGCCGGGGTGGCTGCAGTCGGTCTCTCCGGAGTCGACGCTGGCCTCGTCGAGGCACGCAAGCGCCCACCGGTGCCCGCAGCTCGTCCGGTCGGTACGGCAGAATCTCCGGCGGTCGACTACGGCTTCGTCGGCGATGTCGTGGCGGTGAATCCCCGCGTCGTGCAGAAGCTCCTCGATGACGGCTATGTCCCGGTGATCGCGCCGCTCGCCGCCGACGACAACGGAGCGCTCCTGAACGTCAACGCCGACACGATCGCCGCCGAGCTCGCGGTGGCGCTCGGCACAGAGAAGCTCCTGTTCGCGGTGGCGGTGCCCGGTATTCTCGAGCGGGCGGATGACCCCGCTTCGCTGGTTTCGCTCGTCGATCTCGAGGGGCTCGCGGCCCTGGAGGCACGGGGCGCACTCACCGGCGGCATGCTTCCCAAGTCGCGGGCCATCGCCCGCGCCCTCGAAGGCGGCGTGCCGCGCGTCCATCTCGTGCCGTTCGCGGCCCCCGACGCGGTGCTCGTCGAGCTGTTCACCAACGAAGGGATCGGCACGCTCGTCGTGCCCTCGGTGGCGGCGCTGCATCCGGCTGCTCCTGCCGCCGCCCCCTCCGCCGCTCTGGTGGGCCGCGAATGAGGTCGCTGTGAGGCTGACGCGCGAAGGGCTCCTCGCGTTTCACCGCGAGCTCGTTGCGACGCCGTCGGTCTCCGGCGAGGAATCGGCCATCGTCACGCTGCTCTCCTCTTTTCTCGAAGGTCACGGGGCGACGACCGAGCTTGTCGGCGGCAGCCTCGTGGCCTGGACAGGAAAGGCTCCGGTAGAGGGAGACGTGGAGGGCGCGACGCTGGTGGTGTTGAACACGCATGTCGATACCGTTCCAGCTTCACCTGGCTGGACACGGGAGCCGCATCCGCCATCGTGCGCCGAGGGCAAGGTCTTCGGGCTGGGCGCGAACGACGCGAAGGCCTCGGTGGCAGCGATGACGGGCGCCTTCCTCGCGGTCTCCGGCGTCGACTTGCCGTTCACTTTGGCGTTGATGCTGGTGCGTGGCGAGGAGACGAAGAGCGTCGGCACCTCCGAGGTGGTCGCCGAATTCGAACGGCGCGGCCTCGTGCCGGCGATGGCGGTGGTCGGCGAGCCCACCGGGCTCGACCTCGCGGTGGCGCAGAAGGGGCTGCTCGTCCTCGAGCTCGTGGCGCGTGGCGAGGCGGCGCATGCAGCCCACGCGCGGACGCTTCGAGCCCGCAACGCCATCGTCGGCCTGGCGCGAGACCTGGCGGCGCTCGCCGATCTTCCTGAAGGTCCGCTCGATCCGTATCTCGGGCGCGCGACCGTCGAGCCTACGGTCCTCTCCGGCGGTTCGGCCCGCAACGTCGTGCCCGCGGAGGCGCGAGCGGTGCTCGACTGTCGCACAGTGCCGGCCGAGTCGCCGGCTGAGTTGCTCGCGCGCCTGCGCGGTGCCGTGGCGAGTGAGCTCGTCGTGCTCTCCGACCGCCTCGTTCCGGTTGCGACCGACCCCGGGTCGGCGCTCATCGCGGCGGCTCGTCGCGCCCGCCCCGAAGCCCGTCTCTACGGGTCGGCGACGCTCTCGGATCTGACCTTCTTCCGCGGCATCCCGGCGGTGAAGGTCGGACCGGGGCAGAGCGAGCGCTCGCACCGGCCGGACGAGTTCGTCTTCGAGCAGGAGATCGTCGACGGGGCTGAGTTCTACGAACGGCTGCTGATTGAGTTGGCGGCGGGCATTGCCGTCGATGGGGGGAGCGAGCGATGAGCCGTCTTTGGGACAAGGGCAAGCCGCTCGACGAGCAGGTGCTCGCCTACACCGCCGGCGAAGACGCGCTGTTCGACAATCGCCTGGTCGGGCACGATGTGCGGGCGTCGATCGCCCACGCCGCGATGCTCCGCGACCAGAAGCTCCTCGCCGCGGCCGATTTCACGGCGATCGAGTCGGGGCTCAGCGCCCTCGCCGCGGAGCATGCCGCGGGGCTCTGGCGGGTGGAGCTCGCCGATGAGGATGTGCACACGGCTCTCGAGCGCCGGCTCACCGAGCGCATCGGCGAAGCCGGCGGGCGGGTCCACCTCGGGCGGTCGAGGAACGACCAGGTGCTCGCGGCGCTGCGGCTCTGGATGAAAGACGAAGTCGCCGCCCTCGCCGAAGGCAGCCGCGCCGTCGCGGCGGCGCTGGGCGAGGTGGCGGTCGCGCACCCGGAGCTCGCGCTCCCGGGCTACACCCACCTCCAGCCGGCGATGCCCTCTTCCGTGGCGCTCTGGGCCGGCGGCTTCGCGACCGCCCTCGAGGACGACGCGCAGGGGCTCGAAGGCTGCCTGCGGCGCATCGACCAGAATCCGCTCGGCTCGGCCGCCGGCTACGGCACGCCGGGTCTCGCAATCGACCGCGAGGCGACCCGCGAGGCACTCGGTTTCGCGACTACCCAGGAGCCCGTCACCGCCGTGCAGCTCGCCCGCGGCAAGGCCGAGGCCCAGCTCCTGTTCGAGGTCCATCTGCTGATGGCCGATTGCGGCCGCCTCGCCTCCGACCTGGTGCTCTTCGCGAGCCGCGAGTTCGGCTTCGTCGAGCTCCCTGAGGAGATGACGACCGGCAGCTCGATCATGCCGCAGAAGAGAAACCCCGACCTCTTCGAGCTCGTCCGCGGCCGCGGCGCCACGTCGCTCGGCCTGCTCATCGAAGCCCTGGCGATTCCCGCCAAACTCCCCTCCGGCTACCACCGCGACCTGCAGCTCCTCAAAGCCCCGCTCTTCAAAGCCTGCGACCTGGCGCGCGCCACCACCGAGCTCCTCGCCTCGACTCTCCCGCGCCTGCGCTTCCTGCCCGCAGCCGGCGAGCTGCCCCCCGAGCTCTTCGCCGCCGAAGAGGCCAACCGCCTGGTCGTCACCGAGGGCATCCCCTTCCGCGAGGCCTACCGGCGGGTGGCGGCGAAGTTCGAGGAAAGAAAGCCGAACCCTGAGTAACCGTACGCTCCGGCCCCGGTAGCGAGCGATGCGGCAGCGCGCAATGGCTGAAGTCGCGGCGGAAGGCGCCAATTGCGGCGCGGAATGCCGGCGAATTTCCAGGTTCGACGCCCGGGCGAAGCGGAGCTATCCTTCGGGCATGGCTGAGACCAGCGAGGAGGCCCCGCTTTCGAGCGCTGTCGTCGCGGCAATTCGCGATGCCGCGCGCCGGCATGGCATGGAAGCACCCCGTGTCTTCGGATCGGTGGTCACGGGAACCAGCCGACCGGACAGCGATCTCGACCTGTTGGTGCGTTTGGGACCCGGCCGGGGCTACTCCGATCTGCTGGCCTTCTGCGACGAGCTCGAGGCCGATCTTGGCAGGAAGGTCGACGTGCTCACGGAGGATGCGTTGAACCCGTTCCTCCACCGAGGCATCCTCGCCGAAGCGATCGCCCTGTGACGAGCGACGCGACCTACGTCGAGCACATCCTCGAGGCTGTCCGGCGCATCCGCGAATACACCACGGGCGGCGAAGCAGACTTCCTCAGCGACCCGCGTACCCAGGACGCCGTGCTGCGGAACCTGCAGATCCTCGGAGAGGCCGCGAAGAAGATCTCGCCGCAGTTCGTCGCCAAACATCCCGAAATGCCCTGGCGCAGCATGGCAGGGCTGCGCGACCGGGTCGTTCATGACTACTTCGGCGTCTCGTTGACCATCGTTTGGGATGTCGTGTCCAACCACCTGCCGGATCTCGAAAGCGCGCTGCGGGCACTCCCGCGCGACCGGTAGCACATCGAACCGGATCGTCCAGAAGCTGAGGTCTCACCTCAGCACTCCGTTCCGCGCCCGCGCTTGTGGAAGTACCTCTTGCGCTTGCCCGACAGCAGGCGGCTCTCCTCGAAGCCGGCGGCGGCGAGGGTGGCGAGGAGGGCGCGCAACCCCGCCTCGCCGAGGAGCTCGGGATGGAGCTCGATCGCGAGCTT
>JAGPDF010000049.1:31927-34787 GCA_018057705.1 Thermoanaerobaculia bacterium
TGAAGAAGGGGGTCCGGGTCGGCTACGTCGAGCAGGACACCCGTTTCCCGGCCGAGTCGACCGCCGAGGAGGTGGTGATCCAGGCGCTCGCCGGCGAGCCGCTCGAGGAATACGAAAAGGAGGCGCGCGCCGCGCGCACGCTCGGGCGCCTCGGGTTCCGCGATCGCAGCGAGCGCGAGCTCCCGGTCGGCGCGCTCTCCGGGGGCTGGAAGAAGCGCCTGGCGATCGCCTGCGAGGTCGCGCGCGAGCCCGATCTTCTGCTCCTCGACGAGCCGACCAACCATCTCGACCTCGAAGGGATCCTCGAGCTCGAGGAGTTGCTGGTCGAAGCCGCGCAGGCGTTCGTGGTGGTCTCCCACGACCGCTACTTCCTCGAGAACGTCTCGCGCCGGATGCTCGAGCTCGACCGCGTCTACCCGGAGGGGATTCTCTCGGTCGACGGCACCTACAGCGATCTGCTGGTCAAGCGCGACGAGGTGCTCAAGAACCAGAAGGACTACGAAGAAGCGCTCGCCAACCGGGCGCGGATCGAGGTCGACTGGCTGCGCCGCGGCCCGAAGGCGCGGACCACGAAGTCGAAGGCACGGATCGACCGCGCCAACGACCTCCTGGGCGAGCTCGCCGACGTTCGCGGCCGCGCCGCCGGCCCGCGTGCGGGAATCGACTTCAAGGCCTCGGGTCGCGGCACGAAGCGCCTCCTCGAGGCGAAAGGGCTCGCCAAGGCGTTCGACGGCCGCACCATCTTCTCGGGGGTGGACCTGCTGCTCGGCCCGGGCACCCGGTTGGGCCTCCTCGGCCTGAACGGCAGCGGCAAGACGACGTTGCTCTCGCTCCTCGACGGCACGCTTCAGCCCGACGCCGGCGAGATCGAACGCGCCCCGTTCCTGAAGGTCATCCGCTTCGAGCAGGGGCGAGAGACGCTCGACAGGAAACTGACCCTGCGCCGGGCTCTTGCTCCGGACAGCGACTCAGTGATCCACCTGGGCGAGGTGGTGCACGTCGCCGCCTGGGCGAAGCGCTTCCTCTTCCGCACCGAACAGCTCGACACCCCCGTCGGGAGCCTCTCCGGCGGCGAGCAGGCGCGTATTCTCGTGGCGCGGCTGATGCTGCGCGAGGCCGACCTTCTCATCCTCGACGAGCCTACGAACGACCTCGACATCGCGACCCTCGAGGTGCTCGAGGAGAGCCTGCTCGAATTCCCCGGGGCGCTCGTCCTGGTCACCCACGACCGCTACCTCCTCGACCGCGTCTCGACCGGAATCCTGGCGATCGAGGACGGTCGGGCAGAGCACTACACCGACAGCGGACAGTGGGAAGAGGCGCGACGCGTGAAGCACCTCGCCGAGCTCGGCGGTGGCCCGCCTGCGATCCGCAACAAGGAGAGCGCGGCGCGCGCCGCGACCGCCGCCGGCGGCAACCGCCCCGGTATCGGACCTGCCGGTCGAGGGATGGGCCCGGGCGGAGCGAAGCCGGCGGCGAAGCGCCTCTCCTACAAGGACCAGCGCGAGTGGGACGGCATGGAGGCGGCGATCTTCGCCGCCGAGGCCGAGCTCGAGACGTGCCGCAAGGCCGCAGAGGATCCCGCCATCGCCGCCGACGCGGCCCGGCTCCACGAGCGCTTCGCCGCCCTGGCGGCGGCCCAGGCCGAAGTCGAGCGGCTCTACGCCCGCTGGGCCGAGCTCGAAGCGAAGCTCGCCTGAGCGCGGCGGCGCCGGCTCATCGCCGGCGGGCGACGACGACCGCGAAGTCGCTCGTGAGCTCGCCCGAAGCGATGAGGGCGTCCTCGGCCTCGAACAGCAGATTCAGCCAACGCACGTCCTCGGGCTTCGCCGGGTCGAAGCGGCGGGCGATCCCCTCGAGGACGAGGTGCAGCAGCGTTCCACCGAGATCGCGCCGTTCCAGAATGTCGAAGCGTTCGGCCACCAGCGGGAGGATCTCGTCCGAGCGCACCGATTCGGACGGGTCGGCGGCGATGACGGCTTCGGCGCTGGGGGCGAACGGCTGGCGATGGATCTCTCCGCCCTCCCCGGCGCGGCGATAGCGCTCGGGCAGGAGGCCGAGCAGGCAGGTCGCGCATTCGAGTTGGCGGCGGCTCCATTGAAACCGCTTCGGCCCGACGAACTCGTTGAGGAAGAGCAGCCCGCCCGGCACGAGCGCGCGCTCGACCGCGAGAAGGAGCTCCTCGAGGCGCTCGACATGATGCACTGACGACACCCCCAGCACGATGTCGTAGGGTGCCTGCGGGAAGTTCGGGTGGTTGAGATCGGCCACCTCGTACGAGATCTGCGAGAGACCGGCGGCGGCGGCGTTCGCCGAGGCGACGGCGCCGGCGGAGAGGTCGAGACCGAGGTGGCGGCGGGCGAAGCGCTGCGGTGCGAGCCCGCGCTCGAGTCGGCCGTCGCCCGATCCGAGGGTCAGGGCGGAAGCCACCGGGCGCGCGACGCCCAGACTGTCCAGAATCTCGAGGAACCAGCCGTAGATGTCGAGATCCGGCCGGCCCGACACTTTCTGGTGAATCCGGCGCCGCACCAGCGGATGCTCGAGCCAGTGGCCGCCGGCGGTCGACGTCCAGGCGCCGGCTCCCCCGGCCCAGGCCTGATCGACGGCGGCTGCGAACGACGGCTTCGACATGGGGCTCCTCCCGCGCAGCAGACTAGCAAGAGCGCAGGCCTCGGGGTTCCACCACCCGCCGGGGCAGTCGTCTCGCAGGCGCCGGGTGTCCTAAGATGGAGATCTCTCGCCGCAGGTGACTCGCGGCTCTCCCGATCGGATCGACGATACCTATGGAGACAGATGACATGGCCAATCCCCTGCTGACCGGACTCGGTCTGGCTACCCTGCTCGCCGGTAGTGCTGCGGC